>JAXGWN010000037.1:0-9174 GCA_040773285.1 Bacillota bacterium | reverse complement strand
GAGTCCGGCAAATTCTATTACAGCCCCATGAAACTGGGTGAGAGGGATGCCTCCGGAAGAAGAAGCCCGGTTGCCACCGGCGATGCCGATGTGGCCATCGATGCCGATGTGGTGATCATGGCCACCGGTCAGACCATCGATGCTGATTTCCTGCCGGAAATCCTGGACGAGGCCACCGGCAAGACCAAAGAGGCTGGCGTATACGTGGCCGGTGACTGTGCCTATGGCCCCGCATCCGTGATCAAGGCTGTGGCCAGTGGCCGTGAGGCTGCTGCCGCCATCGACTTCGAACTGGGCGGAAGCGGAGACGTTATGGGCGAACTGATCGCCGACAGAATGCACTTCATCGACCTGAACGACGATGTACAGGGCCGCATTGAGGGCTGGGTGATCGACGTTGAGGAGAGAGTGCCCGGTTTCAATGAGGTGGAAATTGGATTCCTGGCCGATGAGGACAGAAAAGAAGCATCCCGCTGCATGCATTGCGGCTGCATCAACTGCATGCGCTGCGTGGAGGCCTGCTCCTACGATGCCCGTCAGCTGGACTACCCCATCATGACCGTGGACAGAGACCTGTGCCGCAACTGCGGAGCCTGCATCTCCGCCTGCCCCACCGGATCCCTGACCGGTATCATTGTGGACAAATTTACTGAAACCGACAACACACAGAACTACCTGGGACTTTTCAGCTAGAAGTTCCTCTGACAGGGGCCGCAAGGCCCCTGTTTTCATTTGTCAATTCGTACGTGGGGGTGAATTGACGTGTACAATCCGGCTTTCTTTGGTATAATTATTAATATTATGTATTTTATGCAAGAACGAATGAATAATATTCGGAAGACCGGATACGAAGGAGTGTTACTATGGAAAACAACAAGGATCAGGCCATGATGGAGCATTTTGCCGCCTGGGCTGAGGAAAACAATTACATACCCCCGGAACTGTACAAAAAGTATGGCGTTAAGCGGGGACTCCGCAATGACAATGGGACCGGGGTGCTGGTGGGACTGACCAGGATTGCCGAGGTCCATGGTTATAATATTGTGGAGGGGTATAAGGTAAGCGACGAGGGGGAACTGACCTACCGGGGGATAGGTCTGTCCGACCTGTGTCGGGGATTCCAGCAGGAAGGGCGGTTCGGATTCGAGGAGACGATTTTTCTTCTTCTGTTCGGGAAACTCCCCACGGCACAGGAACTGAAACTCTTTAATGATACCCTCAGTGAACACCGGCCTCTGCCGGCCGGATTCATTGAAAATATGATCCTGAAAAATCCCAGCCCGGATATTATGAACAAGATTCAGCGCTCCGTGCTGGTAACCTATTCCTATGATGAAAACCCTGACGATCTGTCCATAGCCAACATCACCAGACAGAGCATTGATATGATCGCCAAGTTCCCCACCATGATGGCGTATGGCTACCAGGCCAAGGTTCACTATTATGATGGGGAAAGCCTGTATATTCATGCCCCGAAGGCAGAATATTCCACGGCGGAAAATATCCTGCACATGATCCGGCCGGACAATCAGTTCACCCCCAAGGAGGCCGAGCTGCTGGATCTGTGCCTGGTGATCCATGCGGAGCATGGTGGAGGAAATAACTCGGCCTTTGCCACCTACGTGGTGGCCTCCTCCGGCACGGACACATATTCCGCCCTGGCAGCGGCGGTGGGCTCCCTGAAAGGACCCAAACATGGTGGTGCCAATAAAAAAGTACTGGAGATGATGGGGGAAATCCGGGAGAAGGTGAAGGACTGGAACAGCGATGAGGAAGTGAAGGCTTACCTCATGAAAATTCTCAACAAAGAGGCCTTTGACGGTACCGGCCTGATTTACGGAATGGGGCATGCCATCTATACTCTGAGCGATCCCCGGACTGTGGTTCTTAAGGATAAGGCACTGGAACTGGCCCAGGAGAAGGGAAAAACAGAGGAGTTCGCCCTGTACGACCGGGTGGAGCGGCTGGCCGCCGAAGCCTTCCGGGACAAGAAGGGGCAGGACTTTGTGATATGCGCCAATGTGGATTTCTACTCCGGATTCGTCTACGAGATGCTCAACATTCCCAAAGAACTGTATACTCCCATCTTTGCAGTGGCCCGGGTGGCCGGCTGGTGTGCCCACCGGATTGAGCAGCTGATCAGTGAGCAGAGGATTATCCGTCCGGCTTACAAGTCGGTATCCTGCCGGACCGGGTACATTCCCATGGAAAAACGGAAATAGGAAAAGATTTGAGAAGAGGGTTGACATCATACCCCCGAGGGGTATATAATCATCTCAGAAGGTGCGATGCAGCACAAAATATATGAAGAGGTGAATACAAATGGCGATTGTAAACGTAAGCGATGCTGATTTCAAGGAAAAGGTTCTGAATTCTGATAAACCCGTCCTGGTGGATTTCTGGGCAGCCTGGTGTGGCCCCTGCCGTATGGTGGCTCCTGTAGTGGAAGAGGTTGCCAAGGCAACTGAGGGAAGACTGAACGTGGCCAAGGTGGATGTGGATGCCAATATGGTCACATCCTCCAGTTATGGCATCATGAGTATCCCGACCCTGATGATCTTTAAAGGTGGGGAAGTGGTGGAAAAAATGGTGGGCTTTATGCCCAAGGAAGCTATGCTGCAGATTGTGGAAAGACATCTTTAATTCTGTACCCTCCGAACAAAACATAGAAACTCTCAACCTCACATTTCCGGGAAAGGCGCTCCATATGGAGCGCCTTTCCCACGTCCTGGTCAGAATCCGTTTCAACCTCAGGTGGCTCATGCTATAATAAATCAGTTAGAGGTATGACATCAGAGAGGACGTAAAGGAATGAAAAATGTACTGAAACTGCTGGTTTGGCTGAAACCCTACCGGCTGGCTGCCTGGCTGGCACCGGCCTTTATTCTGGGGGAGGTTCTAATGGACCTGGTGATTCCCAGCCTGATCCGGTCCATGATCGATGTGGGGGTGGCCAGCGGTGACTTTTCCTATATCCTGACCCGGGGTCTGGCCATGATGGGGGCAGCGGTTCTCGGCCTTGCGGCCGGACTTCTGTCCAACTATTATTCTGCGGTTGTTTCCCAGAGCGTGGGGGCGGATCTGCGTTCAGCTGTGTTCCGAAAAGTACACAGCCTCAGTTTTGCCAACATGGACCGGTTTGAGACCGGGCAGCTGATTACCAGGGGCACCAACGATATCAATCAGATTCAGCATCTTCTGCAGATGGGACTTAAAATGATTGCCAGGGCTCCTTTTCTTCTGGTGGGAGCCCTGCTGATGGCCATTTCCACCAGTCCCTCCCTGGCCGTGATCCTTGTGGTGATGATGCCGGTGATGACCGTGGGAATCATGATGATTGCCACCAGGGCTTTCCCGGGATTTACCCGGATGCAGGAAAAAATGGACCGGCTGAACACGGCGATCGGGGAGAACCTTTCAGGAATCCGTGTGGTGAAGGCCTTCGGACGGGCTGACTATGAGGAGAAACGTTTCGGTGGTGCCAACGACGATCTCTTCCGGTCCTCGGTGCGGGCCTTTAATACTGTGGCCCTGATTACTCCTCTGATCATGGTGGTTTCCAATGGAGGAATTGTGGCTGCCCTGTGGCGGGGCGGACTGCTGTACGGGGAAGGCGGCGTCCAGATTGGCCAGATCCAGGCTTTTATCAATTATCTTTCTCTTATCGTGTTCTCCCTGATGATGCTGGCCATGACCTTTATGATGATTTCCAGGGCAGAGGCCAGTGCCGGGCGGATAGTGGAGGTGCTGGAGACGGAACCGGTCATCCGGAACCGGGTGAAAGCTCCGGAAGGGTTCCGCCTTCAGGGAGCCGTGGAATTCCGGCAGGTCACCTTCAGTTATGATGGGTCCATGGAAGATCCGGTGCTGCGGGACATTTCGTTTTCGGTGGAACCGGGACAGACGGTGGCCATTCTGGGGCCCACCGGGGCGGGTAAAACCTCTCTGGTAAACCTGATCCCCCGCTTTTACGATGTGACGGATGGGGCGGTTCTGCTGGACGGCACCGATGTCCGGGATCTGGACGCTGAAGCCATCCGCCGGGAAATGGGGTTTGTGCTGCAGCGGGCCATTTTGTTTTCCGGAACCATCGCCGATAACATCCGCTTTGGCAGACCGGAGGCCTCCCCGGAGGAAGTGGAAACCGCGGCCCGGGCAGCCGGAGCCCATGAGTTTATCCGGGAAATGAAGGATGGGTATGAATCCCTGGTGGGGGAAAAAGGGGTCAATCTGTCCGGAGGTCAGAAGCAGAGAATATCCATCGCCCGGGCACTGATCCGCCGTCCGGCCATTCTCATTCTGGATGACTCCACCAGTGCCGTGGATGTGGAAACAGAGATCCGCATCCAGGATGCCCTGAAGGAGTTCCTGCCGGATACCACCCGCTTTATTATTGCCCAGAGAATCAGTACAGTGCTGGAAGCCGATATGATCCTGGTACTGAGCGATGGCCGGGTAGTGGAGTCCGGAACCCATCAGGAACTGATGCGGGAGGGAACACAGTACCGGAGCATATTTGAGTCGCAGCTGGGAGGTGACATGGATGAGTAGGACCACAGGTCCGGCCGCCCGGCCGGCCCACGGCCCCGGACGGGGTCCCACTTCCCGCTACACCATGGAAAAACCCAGGCTGAAGGATCCCCGTGGAACGCTGCGGCGTCTTTTCGGATATATGCGGGGAATGAGGGCCCAACTGGTTCTGGTGGCCTTCCTGGTGAGCGCAGCGGTGATTCTCAACGTACTGGCTCCCTGGCTGATGGCCCGGGTGGTGGATTATTATATTCTGGGGGGACGGACCGGACAGATGTCCGGGATCCTTACCCTGCTGGCACTGTCCTATCTGGGTTCCAGTCTGTTCACCTGGCTGCAGGCCCGGCTGATGATCCGGGTTTCCCAGCAGGCGGTGCTGAAACTGCGGCAGGATCTGTTTGCCAGGATCCAGAAGATGCCCCTGTCATTCTTTGACTCAAGACCTCACGGGGATCTGATGAGCCGGATGACCAATGACATTGATAACATCAGCACCAGTCTCAGCCAGAACGTGACCCAGTTTTTCTCGAATTTTCTGACCCTGGCCGGTGTGGCGGTGATGATGCTTCTGCTCAGTGTGCCCCTGGCCCTGATCACCATGATCCTGCTGCCCCTGGCTGCCCGGGTGATGGGAATCATCGGAAAGAGGACCAGAAAACGGTTTTCAAAACAGCAGGCCAGCCTGGGACAGGTGAACTCCATGATTGAGGAATACATCGGAGGGCACCAGGTGGTTAAGGCATATGGCCGCCAGGAGGAACTGTCCGCCCGTTTTGACGGGATCAATGGTACACTGAAGAAGGAGTCGGTTTCTGCCCAGGTATTTGCCGGAACCATATGGCCGGTGATGAACCTCTTTAATAACCTCAGTTATGCCCTGGTGATTCTGGCCGGCGCTGTGCTGGTGGTGAACCGGACAGTGAGTCTGGGAACCCTGACCGCTTTTATGAATTACTCCAAGCAGTTTTCCCATCCCCTGAACCAGATTGCCCAGCAGTACAATTCCATCCAGCTGGCCCTGGCCGGCGCAGAACGGGTATTTGAAATCATGGATTCTCCGGATGAGTATACCGGAGAGCCGGATCTTCCGGATCCGCAGGTGACCGGAGGCCGGGTGGTGTTTGAGGATGTGGATTTTTCCTATGTTCCAGGGACCCCGGTACTGCAGGATGTCAGTATGGATGCAGGAAGGGGCCAGGTGATTGCTCTGGTGGGACCCACCGGAGCTGGCAAGACCACGGTGATCAATCTGCTGACCCGCTTTTATGAGGTGGATTCCGGGGTGATCCGACTGGACGGCGCTGATATCCGGGGCCTTTCCCGGGACGGACTCCGCAGAAAACTGGGAATCGTGCTGCAGGATCCGTATTTGTTTTCCGGAACAGTACGGGAGAATGTCCGGTACGGCCGTCTGGAGGCCACGGACCAGGAGGTGGAGGAGGCCTGCCGGATGGCAGGTGCCCACAGTTTTATTCACCGCCTGCCCCATGGGTATGAAACGGTTCTTACCGGAGAGGGAGCCAATCTGTCCCAGGGACAGAAACAACTTCTGTCCATTGCCCGGGCTCTTCTGGCCGATCCGGATATTCTCATTCTCGATGAGGCCACCAGTTCGGTGGATACCCGCACAGAGCAGCTGATTCAACAGGCCCTGCGGACACTGATGAAAGGGAAAACCAGTTTCGTGATTGCCCACCGGCTCAGCACTATCCGCAGTGCCGACCGGATCCTGGTGATCCGTAATGGAAGGATTTCCGAGCAGGGGACCCATGAGGAACTGTTGGATGCCAAAGGGGATTACTGCCGGATGTACAACAGCCAGTTCCGGCTCCGGGCAAAAAGTGGTATGGCTATGTGTGCAGAAGGGGAATGACATGCAGGATCTGATCCGAAGAATCAATGAACTTTACCATAAGAGTCAGGCCGATGGTCTGACTCCGGAAGAAAAGGCAGAGCAGGAGATTCTGCGGCGCCGGTATATCGACAACGTTAAGGAAAATTTCCGGGCAGAGATCCGGAAAGTGAAAAAGGCCGGACCGGGTTCCTGCTAGAAGGATTCAGGGCCGGGGACACCATGGGAGGGCATAGTGAGTAATTACACGGGAAACAGAAAAAAATGGGACGCTCTGGATTCTGTGATCCTGCTGATCCTGGTCCTGCTGACCAGGGAACTGGTGGGACGTCTGGTTCAGGCGGTGAACCCGGGAGCCAACCCTATCGGAGTGCTGTTCTCCGAATTGGTGATCATGGGACTGGTTCTCTTCCTGCTGCATTTCTATGTGATTGAATACCGCTATATGGGGACAGGCCGGGTGGATTTCCGGATGGAGAAGCCAGTTTGGTATCTGCAGATCGGGGTATTTTTTGGAAGTCTCAGTTTTCTTTTTCTGAACCTGGGGTATTCGCTGCTGCTGAGGCTGGCCGGGGTGGAGACGATCCTTCCCTGGACGGAACTGATCCGTTCGGCGGACCATATTCTGGAGCGGATTCTTCTTCTGCTGTCCCTGGTGGTTCTCCTGCCGGCTATCCAGGAGACCATTTTCCGGGGGTTTCTGTATGGGGCCCTCCGGAATACCATGGGGGTCTTTGGGGCCCTGCTGGTCAGCTCCCTTGTTTTCTGTCTGCTGGTGAGCGGACCCTGGCTGATCCCGGTCTATCTGCTGGGTTCCATGGTGATGGGGTTTTCCTATGAACTGACCGGTTCGGTCTATACTTCCATGGTGGCAGCCGGGACCTGGCATCTGCTGCTGGTACTGTACGGTTGGATATTTTGAGGTGATATCATGATAAAAGTGATGCTGATGACTCTTTCCACCGGCGGTGGCCATAACTACGCAGCAGTTTCCCTGGAAACAAAGCTGAGGGAAAAAGGATTTGAGACGGTACGGGTGGATCCTTACCGGGAGCATGACCGCCTTATGGATCTGGTGATTGCCCGGGGATACAATACCATCGCCCGGACCTCCCCCGGACTGTATGGCCAGATTTACCGGCTCAGTGACAAGGGGTCTTCCCATGATGCCTTTCTGAAACTGATCCGCAGAAAATCTGAAAAAATGATTCTGGAACTGATCCGCACCCACAGTCCTGATGTGATTGTGTCCACCCACCCGATTCTGACCTATATCCTGGGGGCAGCCCGCAGTGAGGGGAAGACCCAGGTGCCTGTGATGGCGGTGGTGACGGATTTCGGAGGCCATTACAGTTATATGGCCTATCATCGCTGGATCGATGCCTACATCACCGGCAGTGCCCATACCAAGAGGGATCTGATCCGCCGGGGCGCTTCGGAGAATAAGGTGTTTGCCTATGGAATACCCATCCGGGAGGAGTTTTACAATCCCCCGGATGAGTCCCGGCGCGATGGCGTCTTTACGGTTCTCCTGATGGGCGGCAGCATGGGGGTAAAACTCATGGGGCGGGTGATGGAGGAACTGGTAAAACTGCCGGAATACTTCCGGATCCTGGCGGTGTGCGGCAATGACACCAGTCTTCGGGAATCGCTGGAGCGCCGCTATGCGGGCAGGGGAGATCTGTTCAATAAGGAGATTACGATCTACGGGTTTACCAGCGAGGTGTCCCAGCTGATGGATGCCTCCAACCTGATGATCAGCAAGCCCGGGGGACTTACGGTTTCCGAGGCGATAGCCAAGCGGATGCCCATGCTGATTCCCTACATGATCCCCGGACAGGAAGAGGAAAATGCCACCCTGCTGGACCAGGAGGGAGCAGGACTCCAGCTGAAGGATATCAGTGAGGTGGCCCCTACGGTATCCCTCCTGATGAAAAAACCCTTTCTTCTCAGCAGTATGCGAAGCAATATGGCGGCTCTTGCCTCCACCCATTCCCTGGAGGCAGTGGTGGAGATGGCTGGCAGACTGGCCAGTCAGCCCCCGACAGAAAAAACGGATGCGTCCAATACGGGAGTTCTGATCTGCTACGGGGGTTTTTCCAGGGGAAATATTGAAAGTGCCAGGGCCCTCCGGGACAGATTCCGTCTGGAAGGGGTCTCTGCGGAAGCGGTGGACCTGATTGAATCCATGTCCCCCACCATGCACCGGGCCCTGAAACGGTATTATATGTCCATGATGCGCAGTGCGGATTTTCTGTATGATCTGGTGGACGGGGCCAGAAAGATCCGCCCCAATGTACTGGACCAGCTGGGGCTGAGGATTTATCTTCCCTGGTTTTCCCGGGCGGTGGAGCGGTACAATCCCCGTATGCTGATCTCCTTTCATCCCCCCTGGAGCATTCTTGGGGGACTGTACAAGGAAAGACGGCGGCCTGATATGCGGCTGGTTGTCTGCCACCCGGAGGTTCCCACACATGGGAAAAACATCCACCGGGCCGTGGACACCTATCTGGTACCCGGTCCGGAGGTGAGGGAAGCTCTGATCCGGCTGGGGGTATCTCCGGGCCGGGTTCTGGAGATGGATCTCCCCATGGGCGAGCAGCTGGACATGCACAGGTCAGACTGCTATCTTAAGAGCCTGGTGCGGGATTCATCCCGCCCGGTGGCAGTACTTCTGGGAGATGAGCCGGGCTCCGTTCCGGAATCTCCGGCATTTTACCAGTGGCTGGAAGACAGTGGCTGGCAGGCGGTGGTTCTCACCGGGGACAACAGGACACTGGAAAGAAGCCTGG
>JAXGWN010000036.1:0-9249 GCA_040773285.1 Bacillota bacterium | reverse complement strand
CCCCATTACGTCTTCTTCCAGTTTGATGTAATCGATCTTGGGGATATGGCTGATGTACTCTTTCATCAGGGCCACGATTTCAGAGGTCTTATCCTTCTGACGGGCCCGGATCAGGTTGGGCAGCACAGAATTGCTGATATAACTGTCGCTGATCCGGATGTTCATATAGTTCTCCGCCTGTTTTCTGGCGGTGATGTATCCCCGCTTGATGGCGGGATTTTTTTCGGTGATTTCCTTCTGCATATAGGCATTCATCATGTAGAAGGTGGAGGTGGTCTCCTCAAAGTAACTCTTGATGGCCATGTACAGGGCGTAGCCGCATTTTTTCTCCTGCAGCAGAAACCGGCTCATGGCGGAAGAGATTTTACTTTCGATGTCCAGCATCTTATAGTCAGGGAACTGCTCCTGTTCACTTTTTTCGTAAAAATAGTCCTTGATTTCCATCAGGGTCATCCAGCCTTCGGTTTTTCTGCCGGCTTTCTGCAGCAGGAAGGGGGCCCGCAGGAAATCCTCCACAGGGGTTGCCTGGTTGGAAAACTGCTTATCCAGTGCCCGGCGGATCACTTCCAGAGCCCGCTGGCGCTGGGAGTTTTTCAGAAGACGGTCGGCCTCCGACAGCATGTGCTCGGCTGTCATGGCCTTCAGGTAGTCAAGGCCGTCGGCGCCGTTCAGGATGGCCGACAGCTGGGTCCTTTTTTTGGACGGAAATGAAAATACAGCCATTGTACGATCCCTCCAGATCACTCAATCGGTAACAGAATAATGGATTCATCCAGCCGGCTCATCCGGACCAGGGTTTCATCGAAACCGCTGAGACTGGCCAGAAGACAGGTCTTTTGCCATCCGGGCCGGCGTAGGGCATAGGTTTTTTCCCGGAGCAGTTCCAGCTGTGCCAGGGTGGCCGGCTGGTCTTCAGCATGGATCCCCACGGCCAGCAGCTGGCCGGCACCGTCGGTGGCAACCAGATCCAGGCTGGTGTCCTTATCCCAGTAGGGGCCCAGTTCCAGGGGGATGAAGGGAAGGGAAGACTCAGGAGACAGACTGCGTATTCTTTCCCGCACGCCCCCGATCAGGCTTTCCCCAATGAATTCCGCCAGATGGGGCCGGATCCGCTGATCCAGAACCTGAGAAACTTCATTTTCCTCCAGCAGAGAGTAGTTGGGATATATGAACCGGAAATGGAACCGGAAAAAATGGTTCGAGATCCGGTAACTGCTGCTGTGAGGTCCGGGTTCCTGTCCCGGTTCCAGGGCCAGGGGATAAATCCGGTCCACCACGCCCATTCCCATAAGGTTTTTCAGATACACGTTAATTTTGGTCCGGTCAAGGCCGGTGGTTCTGCTGATTTCCCCGATCCGGTGTTCGCCCCGGGCCAGAGCCTCCAGAATGGTAAAGTAAGTGGAGGTCTCCCGCAGATCCTGTTTCATCAGGAATTCCACTTCGCTGTAAAGCATGGATCCCTTGGACAGGACATTGGTTTCCAGATTTTCCTCCAGAGAAATCCTTGTGTCCCAGGCCTTCAGGTAGCGGGGGACTCCCCCCAGCAGAGCCCAGGCCCGGATATTTTCCCGGGAGGATCCTCCCAGGAACTCCAGAGAGGATTCCATGGACAGTTCATCCACCTGGAAGATGCCATCGGTGCGGCCGAACAGGGGGCTGTCTCCCCCCAGAATGTCCTGCTCCATGGTGGTCATGGCGGAACCGGTGATGATCAGCATCAGCTGACTGTCCTGGTGCCCCTGATCCCAGACCTGCTGGAGCACCGAGGGAACCGAGGGGTTGTTCTGTACCATATAGGGGAACTCATCGATCACCAGCACCCGCCGCTGGCGGCGGGACTCCTCCATCAGGAAGGAGAAGGCCTTCTCCCAGCTCTCAAAGGTGTCGATGTACTGGCCAAGAGGCGATCCCTCCAGAATCTTCCGGGAGAAAAGCCGGATCTGTTCTGCATCGGTGGTTTCCCTGCAGACATAGAAAGAATGCTCCTTGTCTTCACAGAAGCGTTTCAGCAATTGGGTTTTCCCGGTTCTGCGACGGCCGGACAGAGCCAGCAGCTGGGAGCCCGGGGTATGGAATTTTTTTTCCAGAAACGACAGTTCCTGCTGTCTTCCATAGAACATCTTTTCACCCGGTTCCGAAAATCTTTTATTAAAACTGGAATTATGAAATCCAAATATATATAATGAGGATAGGTATAATCCTGTTTATACAGATTATATCACTACAATTCTGGAATATACAAGACCTGTTCCGGTCAAAATGTCCGGAATTCCACAGAAAGGAGACGTTTCAATGCCGGATTTCTGCGAGAATTGTGGCAGTCCCCTGGGGCAGGATGCCAATTTCTGCTCCCGGTGCGGACAGAAAGTCAGCCGGGCATCTGCCTACGGCTTTGAGGACGGACCGGAGGAGGACTATTCCCCGGTGGTTCCTGCAGGTTCCGGGGATGGGGACAAACCCAGGAGGCTGCTGAACTGGCTCAGGGGAACTTCCGTCGAAGACCCGGAGGACGGGTTCGAAGAGGACTTTACCGGGGAGGAATCCTTCGGACCGGAGGAACCGGCCGGACTGGAGGAAACCTACGGGTTCGAGGACACCCTGGGTCGCAGCGATGACTACATCCGCCGCTGGGACAGTGCACTGGAAACAGATGTGGAGCCGGAGGACTACTACGACGAGGAGTACTCCATCTACGAGAACCATAACAACTTCCTGAAAAAAGTTGCTGTAATCTGCGGGGCGGTTATTGGAGTGGTTCTGCTGGGATTCCTGCTGGTCACCTTTCTGGGAGGACGCAGCGCAGGAGCCGGCGGGGATGACGGGGAAACGGCCGCCCTGACGGAGGCAGCAGAGAATTTCTTTGCCGACTTCCGTAACCTGAGCGCTGAGGAACTGGCGGAATACGATGGCATCAGCTTTGAGAGGTATACAGGGGATCAGGAGACCCTGGCCGAAGAACTCAACATCCTGGCCTTTTACGGATCCGCGCCGGAGATCACCTACCGGGAAGTCACCAGGGCGGTGATCGAAGGGGATGCCGGTCTGGTGGAGGTGGAGATTGACGGATCCCCGGAGGCCAAAGACCTGCTGGGAACCAGCCAGTTCCGCCTTATCGGGGATCAGTGGAAATTTGATTTCGCCTTCTTCAGTGGACGGCTCCATGGTACGCCTCCTGAGGAGGGGGAACCGGGAGGTGGTGAAACCCCTTCCACCGGGGAAGAGCCGGAGGAACCGGCCGCTTCAGATCCTGAACAGGATGAGATTGCCATCAGCAAACTGATTCAGGACTTCAATCAGGCCTGGATCCGTTATGTGAACTCCGGGGACAAGGGTGTTCTTGACTATCTGTCACCGGGCAGTGTGGCATACCAGAGGGTATCTTCTGCAGCCAGCGGCAACCTGAAACAGGAACTGCTGGAACTGAAACTTTCCGATGTGAAGGCGCAAGCGGATCGGGGCTCCATCCGGGCCTATGAGAAATTCCGCAAGGAAGAGGGATCCCAGACGACACTGGTGGAGTACACCTGGCGCTATGACGTGGTCCGGCTTAACGGTCTCTGGAAGATCGAAAACTATACCAAACTGGAGAGTTCCGTCACCGAAGTGAAGCCGGAGACTCCGGAACCGGAGGAGAAGGAACCCAACGTGATCCCGGATTCCTTCACCAGGGATGGAAGTTTCAGCGGAGGAAGCGGGGGAACCGGGTTCGAGATTTCTAAGGTCCGTTACTCCGGGGACACCAACCGGCTGGTACTGGATTTCCTCCAGGAGGGAACCAATGCCCAGTCTCCCCCCACTTTCTCCGTGACCTGGACTGACAGCGGGATTGTCCTGACGGTCACCGGAGCGGATAAGGCTACGGCGGCGGTGCCCCAGCCGGGATCCGGAGAACCCATCACCTCCGTGGAGAAGCCGGTGAAGACCACCGACGGGTACCGGATAGAAATCCGCTTTAGCGGTGATACCGCCTACACGGCCTTCGGGCTCAATGCCGGAGACGACCGTCCCGCCAGAATCGTACTGGACTTCATGTAGTCCGGAGATCAAGAAACACAACGGATATCCGAAAAATACAAACAGCCCGGGAACGCCGCAGACTGCGGGTGTTCCCGGGCTGTTTCCTATGAAGTCCGTTCCGGCCATCTTCCGGGCGGGCTATTTTTTGAATTTCTCTTCTATTTCCGGTCCGGTGATCTCTTTCCCATAGGCGGTTTCACCCACCTTTACGGTGGCCTCGCTGACATAGTTCATAAGTCCTTCTCCTTTGACCATGTCTCCGGCGGCATCGCTGAGGGCTCCCACGGAGGCATCGGTGGCCCCTTTGGCCAGGCCTTCCAGGGCTGCATCCGACAGATCTGTTCCGTCATTGATGGCTTCCGCCACAGTACCGGCCATGGTCCCGGTGATGGTGACACCCGCTTTGCTCACACCGCTCATCACGGTGGAGGCGGCTTCGGTGCCTCCCTTTATGACGCCTTCCACCACAGCGCCGTAACCGGCGGTTGCCCCCTTTTCCGCCACGGTGGCACCGACGTTCTTAACTCCTTTGTAGGTGGCGGAAATCACCTGGCCGCCACCGGGAAGAACCTCCCCGGCAGTAACAGCGTAGTCAGCTACAGTCTCATAGGTTTCCAGAACTTCTATGCTGTCATCAAGTTCATTTGCCCTGTCGGTCTGTTCCCCGGCTTCTGCCAGGGTGGTGTCCCGTTCGTGCTCGTAGGCATCCTGAATGTGCTCCCGGCTGGCATCGCTGCGGATCCCCAGACGGTCGGCCATCCAGCGCATTCTGGTGGCTTTTTGGGATTTGGCACTTTCCTTCTTCAAAGTTTCCTCAGAATCAAGACTGAAGGAACTCCGTTCCTGATTGCGGCTGGCATCCTCCTGCCTGGTTCTGCGGGACCATTGGTCATCCTGTCCAATGGTTTCTGCATTGTCCCGGCGATGTTCCAGCTGCTGCTCAAGTTCCTCCCGGGTGTAGGTGGCCCCGGTGACCGGATCGGTGTAGGTGCCGTCACCATTGTGAACAAAAATCCGGCGGGCTCCGCTTACAGGATCCGTAACAGTAAGGTCTCCATCCCGGTCCGTATGGATTTCCGGGGGAGCCCCGGAAGGGGAACCGGCACCGGCTGGAACCGGCGGAACAAAACCGGCTGAACTGCCAAACAGAATGGAGATCAGGATGGCCAGGATGCTCACCATAAGGGCCTCCAGGGTCCGGGATCCGGAACGGTCCCTGGTTCCGGAGGTTCCTCCGCCCTCCGTGGATCCTGCCGGTCCGGATCCGCCGGAATCTCCTGCGGAAGGTCCGGACGTTCCGGAAAATACTGGAGCCGGCCCGTTCAGATCAAAACTGATCCGGTCGTCGTAACTGTAGGCAGGATCATAGACTTCGCCGCTGGCCTTGGTCACCTCATGGAGTGTTTCCTCCACGTGTACATCCAGAATGAATTCGTAGACCGCCATGTCCGGCAGGAGGGTTGCACTGAGCCAGCCTCCTTTTATGGAAACAGTTTTTACGGTGTCCCGGAGGGTTTCCGGTATGTCCAGATGCTCGTGATAGACAAACGAATGTCCTGCATTTTCCAGGATGGCATAGATCTTATCCCTGTTGACAATTACGGAGTTTCCTCCCTCGCTCCAGACGGTGACGTCGTCTTCAGCCACACGGGCGGTTCCTGCGACGGGAAAGGCACTCTGGGTGAAGGTGTGTCCGAACTCATCACTCCACTGCAGATCCGGTATTGTGAAGGAAAAACTGCCGTCCGCCGAAGTCGTCAGGGACACCTCCCCGAAGTCCTCCTCGATACTGAAGGCAATCGAGCGGATGGTGAGGGTATCCGGCAGGACCACCGGTTCCTCGGCGGCCAGAGCCGGGAAAGCCGGCAGAAGGAAAACGGACAGCAGAATCAGCAGGACTTTCTTCAGAATTTTCATGCGTTCACCGCCTCCTTCCTGCGGCCTGCCAGCAGGACTCCCAGGGATGCCAGCAGGAACACCAGGCCAAGAATCAGGGCCAGACGGAGTCCGGTGGCACTGAGTCCCACGGCCAGACTGAATCCCAGGACCATTCCTCCCAGCAGGCGGTTTACTGACTGCCAGGAAGGGGTTTTCCCCCGGGAAAGAGCCCCAGCCAGCTGGAACACCAGACCCCATAGAAAACCCTGCCGGGATCCCAGGCTGCGGACCAGTACCACGGCCGATACGATCCCCACCATGCTGCCTTCCAGTGACTGGGTGCTGTTCATGAACCCATATAGCAAAAGCGCAGCCCCTGCCCCCAGAAACAGAGGGCTCACTGCCCGGATACCCAGACCGGTCAGTGAGGAGAAAAAGCCCCGGATCCCTCCGGTGGCAAAAGGAATCTCACGGCGCAAAAGAGGGATCAGGGTGGCGTTCAGGAAGGCCGCCACCACCACTTTACCGAGGATCCCCCCGGCAGCCCCGGCCAGGGTACCGTCGAGACCTCCTCCGGCAAAGGTGAGAAAACTGAGGAGCCGCACCGGAAGGGGCCGGATCCCCATGGATTGCAGCAGGGCCAGAATCAGCCAGAAACCTCCCAGAATCAGGGTGGGGATCATCTGCCGGGGGTTTTTCAGGGTGTTCAGGGAATGCCGGATCCAGGAGGCCAGATATCCGGCCGGATCCGGTCTGCTGTTTTCGCTGGTGGAAACGTTCATTGGATCACTCCTTTTCTGGGGTTGCCGGGATCACCAGTCCCGGATGATGGCGCTGAGACCCGTATCGGACCGGAGGCGGTCCCGGAAATCCTGAACCTGCTGTCGGCTGGTGAGGCCATGGGCCATTTCTATCCGGTGTGTGAGAGCCCCGGATCCGCAGGTGAACCTGACGCGGGTCCGGTCCACCTCCACGCTGATCAGCCGGGGGCAGCCGGAATCCCTGCTGCCCCACCGGTGAACCTGTCCTTCCGTCAGAAGTCCAAAGGTTGAGACAATGGAGGGCTCTGCGGCAGGATCCGCCGGGGGAACGGTCAGTATTGCGTTTTCCCAGATGAGACGGATCTGCTGAAGACGGGTCTGCAGCCGGAACAGAAAATACAGGGCCAGCAATGCGGCAACAGCAGGAAGCAGGGCCAGGGCCGGCAGGCTGCCGGAAATGGCCGGTACGGTCAGCAGGGCACAGAGGATGAAAAGCAGGGCACAGAGATTGCGCCGGTATCCGGCGGTTTCCATGGGAGAGGGATCACCTCCTTCCGTTGGGTACAGGATAGGGTTTTACAGCGGGAATGTCATAGTCCAAAAGGATGAAACCACAAAAAAATGCTCCTGCAGCAGCAGGAGCTGGTAGAGATATGGGGAGTCAGGGGGTCCCGGGAGATCTCAGCAGGATGCTGATCAGTTCCGCCCGGCTGCCCACATCGTACTTGCCGTATATGTTGCGGGCATGGGTTTTCACGGTGCTTTCACTAATAAACAGAGTTCCGGCAATCTCCCGGTTGGATTTACCCGCCAGGATTTCCTGCAGAACTTCCTGTTCCCGGCCGGTCAGGGGTTCGAAGGCGGGGCTCCGGTGCAGGATTGTCGCCTGCTGTCCGGAATCCATGAGGCTGTACCGGGACAGATACAGGTGGTTTTTCAGAAGAAGAAGCAGCTGCCGGTTCAGCGGGGGGAGAAGCGCCAGGGTCACGCAAACCACGGTCAGGGCAATTACGGTGACCTCCGCCGGGCGGAGCCCTATGGAGCGGATGGAGATTCCCAGCATATCTCCCAGCAGCACCCCAAAGACGTTGGCGGCAAGGCCGGTCCCGAAAATTGCCACAGGATTTTTTCCATAACTGAGCATTTCCCCCAGGATGCTCCACCAGAACAGGTCGAAGATTCCACAGGCACCCAGCAGCAGGGTATCCACCACAATATAATGAATGCTGTCCCGGCCCAGCACCATAAAGGCCAGAAAGGCGGCGATCATCATGGCCATTCCCCCGTAGAGAAATCCGGGGACCCCGGTTTTCACCGGGAGACTCCGGATAATCAGGAGGGCGGCAATGTAAGGAAGCGCCCAGTACCAGCTGGTCAGCCAGCTGAGGTGGGCAAAGGCCGGGTTGACCACCTGATACATCAGCCCCGAATTGATGGTGATCACTGCCACAAAAAGAAATAGGGCAGTCATGGGCCTGAGCAGGCTGCCGGAAGAGGTTTCCCCGTCGTCCGGAACCTCCAGGGAAAACCGGGAGGTGAGGAACGCGCCGGCGGCCAGGCACACCAGCGACAGCGCCAGGGCCATATGGATCAGGCCCTGCTGCGTCACCATCCCGATCCCGATCATGATCAGGTTGGAAACGATCAGCACGTCGGCACAGGAGCGCAGCCGGAGATTTTTCGGGGTGCCCGCCCGGAGGAACCAGCCCCAGGACGCCACCGCCAGACCTCCTGCGTATCCGGAGACCGCCAGGGCCACCAGCCAGGCGGAAGAGGGCTTAAGAAAAAAGACCAGGGTGGCTGCCAGACTGACCAGCATTCCGGCTGCCATGGTTTTCCGGGCGCCCCGGATGGATTTCACAAAAAACCCGCAGGAGAAGAGTCCTGCGAAATGAAACAAAATGGCGGTCAGAATATAGGATGAGGCAGGAAGACCGGACTCATCCAGGAGGCTGTACAGCACGGGCCCTTCAAAAAGAAAGGACAGCAGATAGGCAAAGAGAAGCGAAAAGGCAGCAACCGTAAGGAATCTGGGATGCTTCAGGACACCGTATTCCCGTGTCCCCTCCCGGTTCCTGCCAGAGACAACCCACATAGCAGACACCTCAGCAAGTCAATTTCAGGAAATACCTGTTGCCCATATTGTACACCACCGGAGCCCGTGCGTCGGCAGAATTCTGCATTTCCTTGACAAGGCGGTTCACCGGGCCTAAAATATTAACAATACGCAAATTGCGTTGGAGGATGTATGAACTCACAGATTCTGAACAATGGTTATTTCTTTATCACCAGCTGGGGCTATTTTTATGGCGCCGGCTTTTTGGGATGAAGTGAATAGACCGTAACAGAACGTGAGACAGGCCCCGAAGGGGGATGCGCCATATTGTGCATGAAGAGACTCACCGGGTCTCTTTTTTTTGTTCCATTATTCCGGATCAGGGGAGGAAAAACATTGTGATTGTGGTAAGTTGGAGTAAAGTTTAAGTAGGCAAAGGTGGTAAAAAAGAGGGAAGAGGTCGAAGACCCCTTCCCAATATCACATCGTTCCTGTTGTTTGTTAATTGCTTAGCAAAACAAACGGGGGTGATGTGAT
>JAXGWN010000035.1:0-9308 GCA_040773285.1 Bacillota bacterium | reverse complement strand
CGGAGACTCTGCTGATCCGGATGACCGAGAGGGAAAACAGCGGGGTGGAACCCCCGCCCCCGGTGGCTGCCGCCATGGCGGCGGCCCAGGTGGTGGTTCTGGCCACGGCCAAGAGCCTTTCCCACACGCAGGCCCGTCACCGGGCCTGCCAGGCCGGGGCCCGGGTGGCCAGCATGCCCGGAATTACGGAGGATATGCTGAACCGGACCCTGGGGGGCACCTACGGGGATGTGGCCCGCCGCAGCCGGTGGCTGGCCGGACGGCTCTCCGGCGACCAGGTGCGGATCATGACCCCGGTGGGGACGGATCTTAGTTTTTCCATTGCCGGCCGCCAGGCCCAGGGGGATGACGGGGACCTGACAATGCCGGGTGCCTTCGGGAATCTGCCGGCCGGGGAGGCCTATATTGCCCCGGTGGAGGGCTCCGCCCGGGGAACCCTGGTGGTGGATGGCTCCATGTCGGGTCTGGGCCGGATCACGGAGCCCCTGATCATCCGGGTGGAAAACGGACTGGCCCTGGAGGTGCAGGGAGGGCCCCAGGCCGGGGAACTGAACCGGCTTCTTTCCCGCTACGAGCAGCCGGCCCGGAACATTGCGGAACTGGGGATCGGGACCAATCCCTACGCCCGGCTCACCGGAGCCATTCTGGAAGACGAGAAAATGCTGGGAACCATCCATATCGCCCTGGGGGACAATTCCACCTTCGGGGGAACCGTGCAGGCGGACAGCCACCTGGACGCCATTTTGCTTTCCCCCACGGTCTATCTGGACGGGACCCTGCTTATGGATGATGGAAGGCTGATTCTGCCGGAGGAGAAAGGAGAGGCCCATGGACTTTAATGAACTGATCCGGCGGGAGGGAACCCGCTCGGAGAAATGGGATGGTATGGAAAAGGTGTTCGGGCAGGCAGACGCCCTTCCCCTGTGGGTGGCGGACATGGACTTTCCCTGTCCCCCGGAGGTGACTGAGGCCCTGGTGGAGCGGGCCCGGCACGGGGTTTTTGGCTACACCATGTGGACGGACAGTTATTACCGGGCCGCCTCGGAGTGGCTGCTGCGCCGCCACGGCTGGCAGGTGGAACCGGACAGCTTCTTAAGTTCTGCCGGGGTGGTAAACGGAATGAGCATCAGTCTCCAGGCCCTGACCCGGCCAGGAGACGTGGTGGTGATCAATACGCCGGTGTATGGCCCCTTCTTCGGGATTCCCCGGATGAACGGCCGGGTGCTGCGGGAAAGCCCCCTGGTGGAAACCCCGGAGGGATGGCGGATGGACTTTGAGGATCTGGACCGGCAGCTGGCCGGAGCCTCCCTGTTCATGCTGTGCAGCCCCCACAACCCGGTGGGCCGGGTGTGGACGGAAGAGGAACTGGACCGGGTGGTGGCTCTTTGTGAAAAGCATGGGGTCCTCATCTTTTCCGATGAGATCCACGGGGATCTGATCCTGTCCGGTCACCGGCACATTCCCCTGGCCTCCCGGCCCGGGGCGGCAGACCGGACGGTCACCTTCCTGGCGCCCAGCAAGACTTTCAATCTGGCGGGTCTTTCCGCCTCCCTGATCCAGACGGACAATCCGGATTACCGCCGGGCCATCCGGGAGGAGTTCTCCCGGTCCGGAATGCATATGGGGAACACCTTTGGCATCGAAGCCCTGGAGGTGGCCTACCGGCAGGGGGAGCCCTGGCTTCAGGAGATGCTTTCCTATTTGGAGGGAAACTTTGATTATGTCCTTTCTTTCCTCCGGGAGCACCTGCCCCAGATCCGGGCGGACCGGCCGGAAGGCACCTATCTGTTGTGGCTGGATTTCCGGGGGCTGGGTCTGGATGACCGGGCCCTGCAGCAGGTCCTTCTTAAGAAATGCCGTCTGGCCCTGTCCGCCGGCAGTTTCTTCGGGGAAGACGGACGGGGGTTTATGCGGATGAATCTGGCCTGTCCCAGAAGCGTTCTGGAAGAGGCCATGAAGCGGCTGAAGGAGGGACTAAAAGATGTCGGAACTGAGAATTAACATGTTGTCTCCGGAAGAGGCCAGAAGGCCCGGGGATCTGGAACTGCTGCCGGTGTTTGAGGATGCGGAACCCGGATTTTCCGGGGAGGCAGAGGCAGTTCTTAAGGAACTGATGGCTGCCGGCCGGTTCCGGCCGGCAGCGGGGAAGCAGTACGCCACCCTGATCCGGGAGTACCACCGGTACCGGCGGGTCCTGTTTGTGGGTCTTGGGAAAAAAGAGGAGCTGACCCCGGAGGCCTGGGGTCTGGCGGTGGCCCGGGGCGTCCGGGAGGCGGCCGCCTCCCGGCTGGACAGCCTGGACATCCGGCTGCCGGACGTTTCCTCCGGCCAGGACTGTGCCCGGGAGACCGGCCGGGCCCTGGTGCTGGCCGGCTACCGGTTCCGAAGGTTTCTCAGTGAGGATCCGGAGGATCCTTCCGTGGAACTTTCCCGGGTGCAGGTGCTGGGGGAGGTCTCGGAGGAGGCGCTTCTGGCCCTGGACGACGGGCGGCAGCTGGGGGAGACCCAGGCCTGGGTCCGGGATCTGGTGAACCAGCCGGCCAACCGGCAGAGTCCGGAGGACCTGGCGCAGCTGGTCCGGGAGCTGGGCCGGCAGACGGGGCTGGAGACCGAGGTGCTGGAGGAGGAGAAAATCCGCCGGTTGGGCATGGAGGCTTTTCTGGCGGTGGCCCAGGCCAGCCACAGAAGGCCGGTGTTTCTGGTGCTCCGGTACCAGGGGGATCCGGAGAATCCGGAGCGCCGGCTGGGTGTGGCCGGAAAGGCCATCCTCTACGACACCGGGGGACTGAGCCTTAAGCCCACCGACTCCATGATCACCATGAAAAGCGATATGGCCGGCGGGGCGGCGGCGCTGGGCTTCATGAAGCTGCTGGCCTCCTCGGGGCTTAAACTGAACGTCAGCTGTGTGCTGGCGGTATGCGACAACCATCTGGCCTCCTCGGACTACCGGCCGGGGGACATTGTGGGATCCATGGGGGGAAAAAGCATTTTTGTGGCCAATACCGATGCGGAGGGCCGGCTGACCCTGGCCGATGCGGTCTGCTATCTGAAGGATGTGGAAAAGGCGGACCGGATTCTGGACATTGCCACCCTGACCGGGGCGGCGGAGGTGGCCCTGGGAACCACGGTGGCCGCCGGGATCGCCACCGACGACGGCTTCTGGGAGCTGACCGAACGGGCCGCAAAAACCGCCGGGGAAAAGCTGTGGCGGCTGCCCGTATTCCCGGAGCACCGGGAGGCCATTAAATCGGAGGTGGCGGATCTGACCAATTCCGGCGGCCGCTATGGGGGAGCCATTACGGCGGGTCTGTTTGTGGCGGCTTTTGCCGGGGACGTGCCTTTTGTGCATCTGGACATAGCGGGTCCCTCCTGGACGGAGAAACCGGAGGCCACCCAGGAGAAGGGGGCCACCGGCTACGGAACCGCTACCCTGTACACCCTGGCGGCTCTCCTGGCGGAGGAAGGCCATGGCAGCTGATTCGGCCCGGACCGGGCGGATGGGCACGGAGAGCATCCTTAAGCTCCTGACCAGCCTGTCGGTCCCGGCCATCCTGGGCATGATGATCAATGCCAGTTACAATCTGGTGGACGGAATTTTCATCGGCCGGGGCGTGGGTCCTGAGGCTCTGGCCGGGATCACGGTGGCCTTTCCGGTGCAGATGATCGGGTTTGCCGTGGTGATCATGGTCAGTACCGGGGGATCCGCCCTGTTCAGCATCTATATGGGCCGGGGAAACGAGGACCGGGCCCTGTACTGTGTGGGGAACAGTTATTTCAGCATTCTCAGCATCCTGACCCTGTACACCGCGGCAATCCTTCTGTTCCGGCAGCCGGTGCTGGCCATGTTCGGGGGCCGGGGGATCACCTACACCTACGCCCTTACCTATCTGTCGGTGGTGCTTCCCTTCGGGGTCTTTAACGGCTACCAGGTGCTCTTGGAAAACCTGACCCGGGCGGAGGGAAACGCCCGGGTGGCCCTGGTCAGTGTCAGCATCAGTTCGGCCATCAATGTGGCGCTGGATTATATCTTTATCTTCCCCCTGGGCTGGGGAGTGGCCGGGGCGGCCCTGGCCACCGGCATAGCCCAGATGGTGGGGGCGGCCTTTCTGTTTCGCCACGTGTTTACCCGCAGCCGGCGGCTGAAGGTGGCCCGCCGCTACCTGATTCCCCGCCCCGGGGTCCTGAGGGAGATTTACACCCTGGGCTTTTCCGGGTTTTCCCGGCAGGTCACCTTCAGTGTACAGGCCCTGTTTCTCAACAACGCGGTGCTCAGTTACGGCGGGGAGGGGGCCCTGGCCATTCTGGGAATCCTCAGCCGGGTATTCAACTTCATGGTGCTGCCGGTGTTCGGAATTCTGCAGGGGATGCGTCCCGTTATGAGCTACAACTACGGGGCCTGTCTGTATGACCGGGCCCGGCAGACTCTCCGTTACTGTCTGGTGGGAGCCACCGGCATCCTCTTTGTGGGTTTTCTGCTGGCCCAGCTGTTTCCGGCCCGGATTATCGGGATCTTTACCACGGAGCCCCTGCTGATTGAACAGGGAGCCCGGGTGCTCCGGATCGTAACCCTGGTGTTCCCGGTGATCTCGGTGCAGATGGTGGGATCGGCGTCCTTCCAGGCCATTGGGCATGCCGGCCTGGCCTTTGTGTTTGCGGTGATCCGGCAGATCGTTCTGTTTATTCCCCTGGTGCTGATCCTTCCCCGCTTCATGGGGCTGGACGGGATCTGGTGGACCTATCCGGTGGCGGACCTGCTGGCGCTTTCCCTTACGGCGGTGGCTCTGAAAAAGGTCTGGTCCGGACTGGGCCGGACGGAGTGTGCGCCCCGGCCGGAGGAGGACCTCGGCGGGCCATATTGACTTTGGCGGCGGCTGTGCTAGACTGAAGTCACAAATATTCCCGCCCCGCATCTGTGTGGCGGGTTTCGTTTCGGCCGGGGAAACCGGCCGGTGGGTGAAATTATGAAAAGAGCAAGAATCATTTACAATCCCTCCTCGGGACGGGAACAGATGAAGAACCTGCTGCCGGATTTTCTGGATCTGCTGGAGACGGCCGGCTATGAGGCCAGTGCCCATGCCACCAAAGGGGCCGGATCGGCCCGGGAGGCGGCGGCCCGGGCTGCCGCCGGCGGCTTCGATCTGGTGGTGGCCGCCGGTGGGGACGGCACGGTGTTTGAGGTGGTAAACGGTCTGGCCCCGGCAGAAAAAAGGCCCTGCCTGGGCCTGATTCCCGGAGGAACCACCAACGATTTTGCCCGGGCCCTGGGGCTTCCGTCGGACCCCCTGGCGGCGGCCCGGCAACTGGTGGAGGGTCGGCCGGTGCGGGTGGACGTGGGTCAGGCCGGAGAAAACTATTTCATTAACATTGCGGCGGCCGGGGCCTTTACGGAACTGACCTACGATACGCCCCTCAAAATGAAGACTCTCCTGGGACAGCTGGCCTACTATCTGAAGGGAATGGAGTCCCTGCCGGATATTGCCCCGCTTCCGGTCCGGATCGAGTATGACGGGCAGGTTTTTGAGGAGGACATGCTTCTGTTCCTGCTGGCCAACACCCCCCATGTGGGAGGATTTGAACAGATGGCCCCCCTGGCCTCCTACCAGGACGGGCTGTTCGATCTTCTGGTGGTGAAGTCCATGAACTTCGGGGAGATGGTGCAGCTGGGGGGCATGCTGATGCGGGGGGAACACTATCTGCACCCCCGGGTGCTTTATACCCAGGCCCGGAGCATCCGGGTGCAGGGAGGAAGTGAAATCCGTCTGAATCTGGACGGGGAATACGGGGGAACCTTCCCGGTGAGTTTCCGGGTGCTGGAGAGACATCTGGAGGTTATGACCCCGAAGCACGGGCCGAAAGTACGCTGAGGCGGGCTTTTGGCCCGTGCTTTTTCGCTCCCTGTCCCATCCGCTTCCGCAGGAGAGACTGGAACCGGATTGTTTTCTGCCACCCTGGGTGATAAAATAGTGGCAGAAGTGGCAGAAGGTGACAGGAAGGGGGATTCTATGGGATTGTGCGAAAGCGAAACGCTTGAACTTAAAGAAATCTATACTCCGGATCTGAAAAAGGAAGTAGTGGCATTTGCCAACACCGGTGGCGGAACCATCTATGTGGGCATCCGGGACAATGGAGAAATTACCGGTATTGGTGATGCGGATTCTGTGATGCAGCAGATTTCAAATTCCTTACGGGATGGCATACGGCCGGATGTTTCCATGTTCACCAGTCTTGAGCGGATCCGGGAAGAGGACAGGGATGTTATCAGAGTCACGGTATATCCGGGAACCAATAAGCCGTATTATCTGTCGGACAAGGGGCTGAGACCGGCCGGAGTATACGTGAGAAACGGTACCGTGTCAGCCCCAGCCTCTGAAGAGGCGATCCGCCAGATGATCAGAATGGCCGATGGAGATTCTTTTGAGAACAACCGGGCCCTTATCCAGGAACTGACCTTTGACAGCCTGAATAGAGAAATGAGATTGCGGGAACTGGAGTTTTCCCGGGTTCAGATGAGGAACCTGGGGATTCTTTCCGGGGAAGATCTTTTTACAAATATGGGGCTTCTGGTTTCGGACCAGTGCCGGCACTCCATAAAGTTTGCCGTTTTTCAGGGTTCCGACAAACTGGTCTTCAAAGACCGGAAGGAATTTTCCGGCTCTGTCTTTGATCAGCTGAAGGAGGCGTTCCGTACCATTGATTTCTATAATGGCACGAAGGCGGTATTCCATGACCTGCTGCGTACCGATGAGCGGGATTATCCGGAGGTGGCCATACGGGAGGCTCTTCTCAATGCCATTGTCCACAGAGAATATGCTTTCAGCGGCAGCACGATAATCAATCTGTACGCGGACCGGCTGGAGATTATCTCCCTGGGAGGACTGGTCCCGGGCATATCCCTGGAGGCTGCCAGGCTGGGGGCTTCTCAGCCGAGGAATGAAAAACTGGCAGCGCTGTTGTACCGGATGAAACTGATTGAAGCCTATGGCACCGGCATCAGCAAGATCATCAGCAGTTACGAGGGGTTGCCGGTTCAGCCGGAATTCGAAAATGTTGAGGGAGCTTTCCGGGTTGTTCTGCCCAATATACATGCGCAGCCACGGATCCGCGGGGGTGGAAAGTATGATCCGGTACTTCTGCTGTTTGAAAGACAGACTCAGATCAGCCGCAGTGATGTGGAAGAGGTGCTGGGAGTGGGAACAACCCAGGCGGTGAATACCCTGAAGGAGATGCAGAAGAAGGACCTGATCCGGAAAGTGGGTGGGGGCCGGCGTACCCGGTATGTGGCGAAGTGAGTGGAAAGCCCTCCGCCTGTGGGTAGAAGCGCCCGCGCCCAAAGGAGGAAAGAAATGTCCGGTTTGGGGTGCATTTGGCCTATATCTTAGCGTTCTGGAAGGAATTCGGGGCTTTCCGACGAAAGTAGCCGGAGATGGGCATCCACTGGGGATGCCGGAAAATAATAAGAAAACTGGAAAGCGGGTAGAGTAATGTACAAAAGAAGGATTATCCGCAATGAATCGGGTCTGCCGGAGTTTCTGGATGGCCTGATGGAATCCACCGGGGCCGCTTACTATTCCCTGGTGATCCCCTCCTGGCGGGGAGGAGCTCCTTTTACCGACAGCAACGTGACGGAGTCCATGGTCAGTTACCGGCTGGAGGCTCTTCTGGCTGCCCGGCTGGCGGCCGATTCTGCCTCCTGCCGGACGGTGGAAGTGGTGACGGCTAAAAGACTGTCTCCTGAGGAGGCGGTGCTGGGGGAAGGCTGGGACGAGGTGATGGTATCCATCTGTCCGGCCCGGGATCCCCGGGGGGACTGTCCCTGCAGCCAGCTGTACCTGGCCAGGAAAGAGGAGAAGGAGTCCCTGGCTTCCCGGATCGGGGAGGATCTGGAGATGACCACCCAGATCTCCTGGTTTTTCCGGGTGGCCGCCCTGATTGCGGACAACTACAACAGCCTGTATGAGGCGGTGGAAATGTATGCGGAAATGATGGCGGTCCACGACCGGTTCATGCCGTTTCACATGTCCATCGTGGCCAACCTGGGGTTCCGGGTGGCCAAACGGCTGGGGGTCAGTGAGGACGATAGGAACATCCTGTATCTGGCCGCCCTGATGCACGATTTCGGCAAACTCTTTGTGCCGGTCAGCATCTTCACCAAAGAGGGGACCCTGACCACCGGAGAAATGGTATACGTGCGGAAGCATTCGGATTTTGGGGCGGAGCTGGCCACCCACATGCTGGCCACCACCCCCTACTACCGGGACATCCCGGAGATTATCCGGCATCACCACGAGCATGTGGATGGCAGCGGATACCCGGCGGGACTTAAGGGGGAGAATATTCCCTGGCTGTCCCGGATCATGTGTGTCTGTGATGCCATCGATGCCATGGAGACCAGGAAAAGCTACCGGGATAAGCTGGACCGCAGTGCGGTGGTGGAGGAGCTGCGCCGCTGCAGCGGAACCCAGTTCGATGAAAAGGTGGTGGAGGCCGCCCTGGCGGAACTGGCCGAGACCAAGACGGAACTGGATCTTCTCAGCAAGCTGTCCCTGGTCTATATTCCCGAGGTGACTCTGGTGGTGACCCAGGCGGGAAGCAGCCGGCGCCACACTCTGGAGGGCACCCTGATGGCCGACGGCAAGGGGCTCAAAATGAAGGTGGACCGGGGAATGGATCTGTCGGGACTGGATCCGGAAAAGACAGACAGTGCCCGGATGCTGGTCCAGGAGGGAAACGAGATGCTGGAGTACGATGTCCGGGTGAAGGGGGCCGGCCCCCACACCGTGTACATCTCCGAATACCGGCTGGATCCCCTGGATGAGGTGTTCTCGGTGATCTGGGTGGTCCCCGGGGAGATCCTGTATCTGGACCGGGAAAAGGGCAGTTACCATACCATTGCCTTTGAGACCTACAAGATCGGGGGGACCGGTCTCATCGTCAAGGTGGACCGGGACCATTTCGATGAGCTGAAGGAACTGCACAACGCCCCCACCTTCTTCATCTTCAAAACGCAGATGGACGATGACGACCTGTTTAAGATGCAGGGAGAAATCAAAAGCTTCTACCGCAAAGGCGGCGAAGTGGTGGTGGTGGGCGCCTTCGTCAATGTCAAGGAGGCGGACAAGGACCGGCTGGTCCGCCATATGTTCAAAAAACAGATTGAAGCCCGCAAACTGCTGCGGTAACCCCAGGCTGCCGTTGGAGTAAAGTTTAAGTAGGCAAAGGTGGTAAAAAAGAGGGAAGAGGTCGAAGACCCCTTCCCAATATCACATCGTTCCTGTAGTTTGTTAAGTGCTTAGCAAAACAAACGGGGG
>JAXGWN010000034.1:0-9649 GCA_040773285.1 Bacillota bacterium | reverse complement strand
CCGTGGTCTGGTCCAGCAGCACGGTTTCCTCCTGTTGAAGATTGTACAGTTCCGCCCGCAGAGACAGGGTTTTCTCATGGAGTCCCCGCCACAGGATGACCAGGTTTTCCTGGCTCTGGGAACTGAGGGAGTCCAGATATGCCTGACGGCTTTTGGCCTGACTGGTGACCACCAGACCGATCAGCAGAAAGCAGACAGTAAGAATGAGGAGCCAGCTGTTTTGGGGCTTCATCAGGATCCCTCCCCGCTGTTGGATGTGTTTTCCAGATAGGCAGGGTCATCCACCTGGTTCTGAACCTTGGTTTCCTGACGCAGGGGCTGCATTACCGCAGGGGCGTAGTTGCCCCGGTAGGGGGGCAGAACCACTGCTTCGGAGTAGGCCCAGGTGACCGGGAAGTCCTGACTGATCAGAAACTGGTATTCCTCGGAGCTGTCCAGGGCGGATTTAAGCTGCTCGGGATCTCCCACCATGCTGATGATGTAGGGGGGGGAAAGGCGGGTATCGTTCACCAGGACCACCGTGCCCACGCAGCGGATGTTGCTGTCGGCCACCAGACGCTGCCCGTTGATGGCGACTCCGTCCGGCTGGGCTGATTTCAGTTCGTTGACCAGATACAGAAGATTTTTATCGTGGATCAGAAAATCGTTTGGATTGTAGCCGGCCCCCTGATTCTGCTTGGCCAGTTCTGCCTTGGCCAGATTGTCGTTGACGGTGACCACAAGTCCGTTACCGGTCAGTTCTGTCAGACCGGAAAAAAGCCGTGCGTTGTCCAGGGAGGCCCGCAGAGAATTGAGCCGCCCTACCCCTTCTGTCTGCTGTCTGCGCTGTTCATCGATGGAAAGACGGGTCTCCTCGATGGACACCTCCAGCAGTTCAATTTCCGCTTCCTGATTGGTGATGACTTCCACCAGATCGGTGTTGCGGGATTTATCCTGTTCTTTCTGTCTGGCGGTCTCAAAGGTGTACAGGGAAACCAGCAGGTACCCCAGAACCCCGGTGAGTGCCAGAATCCAGACTACAAATTTTTTGTTCATTTTTTCTCCCTCAATGGCTTAACCTAGCGTTTCTATTATATAATAGTTTCAGACAAATTGCTGGAGTTTTCAATAGGTTCCGGCCCTGCCGGAGATTTCAGGTGACCCATGTTCATAACCAACACATTTTTCCCGGACAGCATCGGAGGCTGGCTGCTTGCCCTTCTGGACATCGCCATCGTCTCCTATATTTTTTACAAGGCAGTTCTTCTCATCGAAGGCACCCGGGCGGTGCAGCTGGTGAAAGGCCTGTTTATTATCGTGCTGTTTTCCTTCTACAGCAGTTTCTTTGGTCTAAAGACCATCAACTGGCTGCTGGGACGTCTGGAACTGGCCATTGCCGTGGCCCTGCCGGTTGTTTTTCAGCCTGAACTGAGAAGGGCCTTGGAGCAACTGGGAAAGGGCAAGGTGTTTACCCGGAATCTGCGGAACCTTGGAGTGGAGGATGTGGCCAACCTGATCAACCAGGTAACCCATGCTGCGGGGGAACTGTCCGAGTCCCGGACGGGTGCCCTGGTGGTTCTGGAACGGGAAGTGGGTATCAACGACTACATCGACACCGGTGTGAAACTGGATGCCATGGTTTCCAGTGAACTGCTGGTGAATCTTTTTGTCCCCAACACCCCCCTCCACGATGGCGCAGTGGTGATCCGGGGGGACCGGATCCTGGCGGCGGGATGCTTTCTTCCCCTGTCGGACAGTCCCTATCTCAGCAGCAAACTGGGCACCAGACACCGGGCGGGGCTGGGTATCACCGAGGTCTCCGTTGCGGTGACCGTTCTGGTCAGTGAGGAGACCGGAACCATTTCCCTGTCGGTGGAGGGAAAACTGACCCGTTACCTGGATGAGCAGACCCTGAAAAAGCAGCTGGAGAAGGTTCTGCTTCCGGATTCCTATCAGCCCGGATTTATGTTCTGGAACCGGAGGGAGAAATAGATTATGAAATTCCGTATGTTTGCCAATAATACCGCCTACAAAATCGGTGCAGTGCTTTTTGCGGCGGCTCTGTGGATCTGGGTGGGCATACAGGATAACCCGGTGGAGGAAAAGATTCTTCTGGTTCCGGTGGCCTATTCCAATCTCAGTTCCGAGCAGATGATCGCCAGCCAGGAGGATTTTGTGAACGTCCGGATTGAAGGAAGAAAAGGGGATCTGGATTTTATTTTTTCCCGGGATGTCCGGGCCCGGGTGGATCTGTCCAACGCCCAGACCGGAGAGAACAGCCTCCGGGTGCAGGTGGAAGCCCCGGTAAGTGTAAAGGTGATTGACGTCAGCCCCCGGCAGGCCACGGTGGTGATCGACCGGGTGGTCAGTCAGCAGTGGCCGGTACAGACCACTATCAGTGGCAGCCTGCAGCCCGGCTATCTGAGCCTTGACCCCCAGCTGACCCCCAACGATGTGATTCTGGAAGGGGCGGAGAGTCTCCTGGAAACGGTGGCCGGAGTAACTGCCGACGTTATATTAAATGAAGACGTTACCTACAACAAGGTTGTTCCTCTGCGTGTTCTCAATCAGAATGGCCAGGATATCACGGAACTGGTTCGGCTGACCCCGGATACTGTGGAGGTGTACCTGCCGGTGTACTCCCGCAGCAGCGTTCTGGAAAAACCGGTTCATGTTCCCCTGACCGGATCCCCGGCTCCGGGATTCCGGGTCACCGGTCTGGAACTGGAACCCCGCTTTGTGGTGGTGAACGGTGACTTCATGAGTTTCATGGATCTTCCCTACTATGCCACCGAGGAGGTAGCTCTGGACGGGGCCACAGAGACCTTCTCCCTGACGGTGAATGTGGTGAACCCCAACGAATTTGTGCCCATCTCCCCCACCCAGGTGAACGTGGTGGTGAAAGTGGAAAGGCAGTGACATGTACCGTCTTGACAATCTGAAAACCAAAACGGATTATCCGGTTCACGATCTGCCGGATCTGGTGATCCGCAAACTGAATATTCCCGGGGAGTCCCTGGAGAATCTCAAGATTCTCCGGCGCTCCCTGGACGCCCGGAAAAAGCCAGAGCTGTACGTCGTGTATTCTCTGACTTTTACTTTGAACAATCCGGTGATTGCAGCCCGGCTGGTCCGGCAGAAGAAGATCGTTCCCTGGTCTGAACCGGAAGATCCTCCGGTTCAGGAGGGAACCCTTCCTCTTACCTGGCGGCCGGTGGTGGCCGGCAGCGGTCCGGCCGGACTGTTCTGTGCCTGGATGCTGGCGGAATACGGTTACCGGCCCCTGGTGCTGGAACGGGGCCAGGACATGATCCGGCGGGTCCGGGCGGTAAGACGCTTCTGGCAGGAGGGGACTCTGGATCCCGGAACCAATGTACAGTTCGGGGAAGGGGGAGCCGGAACTTTTTCCGATGGGAAACTGACCAGCCGCAGCAGGGACACCCGGGTCCGCCGGGTTCTGGAGACTCTGGTCTCCGCCGGGGCCCCGGAGCGGATTCTCTACGAGAATAAGCCCCATGTGGGGACCGGTACCATCCGCAGGGTGGTGGTTACCCTCAGGAAACGGATCGAGATCCTGGGGGGAACCTTCCGGTTTGGGGCAAGGGTCAGTGGCCTGACCCTGGAAAATGGCCGGGTCCGGGAAGTGGAAATTAATGGATCGGAACGGATTCCGGTGAGCCTGCTGGTACTGGCCACCGGTCACAGCGCCCGGGATACCTACCGGATGCTGGAGGAAACGGGCGTCAGCCTCACTCCCAAGGAATTTGCCGTGGGTTTCAGGATCGAGCATCCTCAGGAGATGATCGACAGGAATCAGTATGGGGCGCCGGCTCCTGTCCTGGGTCTTGGCTCTGCGGAATACGCCCTGAAGTATCAGGACCGGGAAACCGGCCGGGGAGTATACTCTTTCTGTATGTGTCCCGGTGGCCAGGTGGTGGCTGCAGCCTCGGAATCTGGACGCCTGTGTACCAACGGGATGAGTTATGCGAGCCGGTCCGGCCTTCTGGCCAATTCCGCTTTGGTGGTAACCACGGGGCCTGGGGACTATCCGGGGGAAGATCCCCTGGCCGGAATCCGGTTTCAGGAGATGCTGGAGGAGCGGGCTTACCGGCTGGGAGGGGGAGACTACCATGCTCCGGCCCAAAGGGCCTCCTCTTACCTGACCGGACAGTCCGATGAAACTCTTCCGGAGGGAACCTACCGGCCGGGGGTCCGCCCGGCGGATCTCCGGGAGATACTGCCGGAGGAGATGGCCGGAGCCCTGGCCAGGGCTTTGCAGCATTTCGACGGACAGATCCCGGGATTTGCGGGATCCGAGGCACTGCTGACTGCTGTGGAAAGCCGGACGTCCTCTCCGGTGCGGATTGTCCGGGGACCGGAGATGACCAGTCCCGGGGTGGAAAACCTCTACCCTGTGGGGGAAGGGGCCGGCTACGCGGGAGGAATTGTCAGCGCCGCAATTGACGGCATGAAGGCGGCAGAAATCATTATTGGAAAGTACAGGAGGTTTGACTGATATGGGAAGACTGTTTGGAACCGACGGAGTGCGGGGGAAGGCCAACCGGGATCTGACTCCCGGACTGGCCTACCGGCTGGGCCGGGCGGTGGCGGAGATTCTGGTGGAGGACGCTGAGGAGCCGTCCATTACCATCGGGAAGGATACCCGGATTTCCGGAGACATGCTGGAGTCCGCCCTGATTGCCGGTATCTGTTCCCGGGGGGTAAACGTATACCGCCTGGGCGTTCTGCCGACACCCGCCATTGCCTATCTGACCCGACATCTCAAAGCGGACGCAGGAGCGGTGATTTCTGCCTCCCACAACCCTTATGAGGATAACGGGATCAAATTTTTCAACCGGTTCGGCTTCAAACTGTCCGATGAACTGGAGGATCAGATAGAAGCTCTGGTCACGGATAAGGAAGACCGTCTTCCTTTTCCCGAGGGAAAAGGCATCGGACACGTAATTGATTTTGAGAATGCCCGGGAAATCTATGCGGATTATCTGCGGAAGAACTTTCCCCGGTCCCTGGAGGGTATCCGGGTGGTGGTGGACTGTGCCAATGGAGCGGCCAGCGAGGTGAGCCCGGAAGTGCTTCAGGCCCTGGGGGCGGAACTGACCGTGATCAACAGCCACCCCAACGGCTATAACATCAACGATGGATGCGGTTCCACCCATCTGGACCAGCTGAAGGAAGAGGTGATCCGTCAGAAGGCGGACATCGGGATTGCCCATGACGGGGATGCCGACCGGATGCTGGCCATCGATGAGACCGGAGCCGAGGTGGACGGAGATAAAATCCTGGTGATTGCCGGCACCTGGCTGGCCGCCCGGGGAGAATTGAAGGAAAACACCGTGGTGGTTACCGTGATGAGCAATATGGGTCTCAGGAAAGCCTTTGCGGAGGCGGGGATTGATGTCCTTACCACCAAAGTGGGGGACCGGTATGTGCTGGAAGAGATGCTGCGGGCCGGAGCCTGTCTGGGGGGTGAACAGTCGGGACACATCATTTTCTCCGATTATAACACCACCGGCGATGGCCTGATGAGCGCTCTGATGCTGCTTCAGGTGATGAAGGAGACGGGAAAGCCCCTGTCCGTACTGGCGTCGGCCATGGAAGTGTTTCCCCAGGTGCTGGTGAACGTGGTGGTCCGGGACAAGGGGGAGGCCATGGCCAATCCGGAGTTTCTGGAGGCCATCCGCCGGGCCGAGGAGGATCTGGGGGATACCGGAAGAATCCTGGTCCGGCCCTCCGGTACGGAGCCCAAGATCCGCATCATGGTGGAGGGGCAGAGAGATATCGAGAAACTGGACGAGATGGCCAGAAAACTGAAGCGGATCATTGCCGGTTAGATGACGGCGCCCGGGTTTCCCGGGCGTCTCTTTTGTGGTGGGAAAACCCCCTGGGATCGGGTACAATAGAAGGAAATATGACCGGCAGGGGAACTGGATCAAGCGCCTGACCCTTCGGGGTGACGAGGAGAAGGACGATCGAATTTCGGCGGATGTCCTTCGGGCCTGCTGCGGCCTGAGGTTTTCACAAAACCACCGGGTAACCGGGGCACAAAGGAAAACCGGCAGTCCCTGCCTTAAGGAGGAACAGAATATGTGTGGCATTGTAGGGTATACCGGGAAGAGAATGGCCCGGGAGATTTTGCTGGACGGACTGGAGAAACTGGAGTACCGGGGATATGATTCCGCTGGCATTGCAGTGATCCAGGATGGCTGCATTGATATGGAGCGTTCGGTGGGCCGTCTGGCCAACCTGGCGGACAAGGTGGCCGGCCGCAGCTGGCCGGGAAACCTGGGCATCGGACATACCCGCTGGGCAACCCACGGGAAGCCTTCCGACGAGAACTCCCATCCCCATACGGGAAATACCAGCCGTTTTGCGGTGGTGCACAACGGCATTATTGAAAATTACCAGGAACTGAGAAGGGAACTGGCGGAAAAAGGCCATGTTTTTACCTCGGAAACCGATACTGAGGTTCTGCCCCATCTCTTGGAGGAGGCGGACCAGGGAGACTTTCTCCAGGCGGTGCGGGAAACCGTGTCCCGGCTGGAGGGCTCCTATGCCTTTGCTGCCATCTGCAGCGACCATCCCGGGGAAATGATTGCGGTCCGAAAGGACAGCCCTCTGGTGGCCGGTCTGGGGGATGGGGAGGTCTTTCTGGCCTCGGACATCCCGGCCGTGCTCAAGTATACCCGGAACATCGTGATCTTCGAGGACGGGGAAATGGCCCGGATCCGGGCGGAAGGCATCGAGGTATACGACAGCCGGGGTGAGAGAATTGAAAAAGAGGTTCATGAGATCCTTTGGGATATTGAGGCTGCGGAAAAAGGGGGCTACCCCCATTTCATGATTAAGGAGATCTTCGAGCAGCCCTCTGCGGTTCTCAAGACCCTGGCCGGCCGCACCGAAGGGGACCGGGTTCGGCTTGACCTGGATCTGACTCCGGAAATGGCGGGAGACATAAACAAAGTGGTGGTGATCGCCTGCGGGACCGCCTGCTACGCCGGTATGGTGGGCAGGACCATCATTGAAAACCTGCTGAGGATACCGGTGACCGTGGATGTGGCCAGTGAGTTCCGCTATATGAATCCCATTGTGGATGAGCATACGCTGGCCCTGGTGATCAGCCAGTCCGGGGAGACCGCCGATACTCTGGCGGGACTCCGGGAGGCCCGCTCCCGGGGTGCAAAAGTGGTGGCCATCACCAATGTGGTGGGCAGTTCCATTGCCCGGGAAGCAGACCAGGTGATCTACACCCAGGCGGGCCCGGAGATTGCCGTGGCTTCCACCAAAGCATACGTGACCCAGCTGATTGCCATCTATCTGCTGACCCTATTTCTGGGGCGGCTCCGGGGATCTGTTCCGGAGTCCCTGGAGAAGGAACTGCTGGATGGCCTCAGAAAACTGCCTGAGGGTATCCGGGAAATTCTGGACCGGAACCAGGAAATTGTGGATATGGCTGAGAAAATCCGGGAAGCGGAGGACGTGTTCTTCCTGGGCAGGGGTGTGGACTACACTGCATCCCTCGAGGGAGCCCTGAAACTCAAAGAGATTTCTTACATTCACGCGGAAGCCTATGCAGCCGGGGAACTGAAGCATGGTACCATTGCCTTAATCGAGCCCGGCGTACCGGTGATTGCCCTGGCCACCCAGGAGCACCTGGTGGATAAGATGGTCAGCAATATCAAGGAAGTGAAGGCCCGTGGTGCCGTGGTCTACGGCTTCGGTTTTTCCGGGGCCCGGGCTGTCCGGGAGGAGTCCGATATATTTTTTGAACTGCCGGATACCCTGCAGCTGCTGGCCCCCGTACTGACTGTGATCCCCTTACAGATGCTGGCCTACCATGTTTCGGTGGTCAGGGGTAACGACGTCGATAAGCCGCGGAATCTGGCCAAAAGTGTCACTGTGGAATAGGAAGCGCACAGACAAAGAAATTTTTGCGCACATACATTTAAGTTAGAAAATTCTTAGAATAGATCCCCTTAAGAACAAAGGATTCGTGGAAAATTGAACACGTTTTTTCAGTCTTTTGTGACTCTCCTGGCATTACGGCAAGGCAGAAAACAGGCAGCTTGAGCCAACAGGTTTTCAAATTGTTTGTAGTAATACAATCCCCCGGCGGTCTGCCGGGGGATTTCTTTATATTATGTCTGATCAGGCCAGCCCCAACAGCCGTGCAGCGAAGGTAAAGTAGAAGTACAGGGAGACCCCGTCCACTATGGTGGTGATCAGGGGGCCTGCCATTATGGCGGGATCCAGTTTCATCCGTTTGGCCAGAATTGGGAGAGTGCCCCCGATCATTTTGGCCAGTATCACGGTCAGGATCATGGTGAGTGAGACAGTCAGGGCCACGGGAAGTGGAGAACCTAGGAACAGCATTCTTGCGAGATTCACCACAGCCAGGCTGAGGCCCACCAGGATACTGACCCGGAATTCCTTCCAGATCACGCCGGCAAAATCCCGCAGAAGGATCTCCCCGGTGGCCATTCCCCGGATGATCAGGGTGGAGGACTGGGAACCGGCGTTTCCCGCGGTATCCATCAGCATGGGGATCGAGGCAGCCAGCAGCACCACAGTGCTGAGCACATCTTCAAAGTGCCGGATAATTCCTGCGCTGAGGGAGGCGGAGACCATAAGGATCAGAAGCCAGGGGAGACGGTTTCTGGCCAGGGACCAGGGAGTGCTTTCCAGATACAGGTCCGTGTCCGGGAAGATAGCCGCCATTTTCTGGAAGTCCTCGGTATTTTCCTCTTCCACCACGTCCAGGATATCGTCTACGGTAATGATGCCCACCAGCCGGTTTTCCATGTCCACCACCGGGATGCTCATAAGTCCGTACTTTCTTACCAGGTGGGCCACTTCCTCCTGGTCTGTCCGGGTGGTGACGGATATGGTATTTCTTTCCATCAGGTCGGCTACGGTGAGTTCGGGTCCTGACAGGACCAGACTGCGCAGAGAAACTGCGCCCTCAAGAACCCTTTGCCGGCTTACCACAAAACAGGTATAGATTGTTTCCTTATCCGGTCCGTTTCTGCGGATCTGCCGCAGGGCCTCATCCACAGGCAGGTCCTGCACCAGGGCCACCAGTTCAATGGTCATAATGCTGCCGGCGGAACCCGCCGGATACTGAAGAAACTGATTGATCAGATTCCTCTCCTGTGCCGAGGTGGTGGCCACCAGCCGCTTCACCAGATTGGCCGGCATCTCTTCCAGGAAATCGATGAGGTCATCGAAGTACATCTCCTCCATAATCTCCTGAAGAACCTGATCACTGATGGTTTCCACAATTTTTTGCTGCTGGGAGGAACTCAGATACGAGAACACCTCGGCGGCCATATCCTTTTTCAGAAGCCGCAGTACCATGGAACCGGATCTTCCGTCCATCTCTGTCAGGGTGTCCGCCAGATCCACACTGTTCAGCTGGGATATTTCCTCCCGCAGGAGAGAGAACTGTCGGGATGCCAGCAGTTCTCTGATTCTGTCGTTCATGGGTATTGCCTCCTTATCTGACGCCGGAGGCCGGTTCCAGCCGGTGGAAACGGCACCGGATACCACTGTGCAGTCTGCTTCGTTCAGGTCCTGATTCCATTCCCACAACCCCTTTCATTCGTGAACTTCCTTTACATTATACCACGGAAAAAGAACAGTTTCCGGAGAT
>JAXGWN010000033.1:0-9874 GCA_040773285.1 Bacillota bacterium | reverse complement strand
GGACCCCGATCCCCAGGATCAGGTCACAATGGCTCATGGCATAGTTGGCCGTGGCCACTCCATGCATCCCCACCATACCCACGGTCAGTTCATGATCGTCCGGCATGACCCCTTTTCCCATCAGGGAATAGATCACCGGAATGTTCAGGGTCTCCGCCAGCCTGCGGACCTCCGCGGAGGCCCCTGCATTGCGGACCCCGCCCCCCACAAACATGACCGGACGTCTGGCCGAGGCGATCACTTTCAGGGCCTCGTCCACCTCCGACTCCTTCAGGGGTGTCTCTATCCGGTATCCCGGGAGATCCATCTCCGGAGGATATACAAAATCCGCCCGCTGGGTGGTGACATCCTTGGGGATATCAATGAGAACCGGTCCGGGCCGGCCGCTGGTGGCAATATGAAAAGCCTCCCGGATCACCCTGGCCAGGTCCTTCACGTCCTGCACCAGATAACTGTATTTGGTGATGGGAATGGTAATCCCGGTTATGTTGGCCTCCTGGAAGGAATCCTTTCCCAGCAGACTCCGGGCCACCTGTCCCGTAATGGCCACCATGGGCACCGAGTCCATCATGGCGTTGGCCAGTCCGGTGACCAGATTGGTGGCTCCCGGTCCGCTGGTGGCAAAAACCACCCCGGGCCGTCCGGTGCTGCGGGCATAACCGTCGGCGGCGTGGGCCGCACCCTGTTCGTGGCGGGTCAGCACGTGGCGAATGTTCTTATTGTGATAAAGAGCGTCATACAGGGGGAGCACCGCTCCGCCTGGATAGCCGAACAGGGTGTCCACCCCTTCCGCCTCCAGGGCTGCCAGTATGATTTCCGCTCCAGTGATATTTTCTTTCCTAATCATCTTTCAGTACCGCTCCTGTATTGGCCGAGGTCACCAGGCCGGCATACCGTTTCAGGTATCCCGTCCGGATGGCCGGCTCCTTCGGCACAAAGGCCGCCCTGCGCCGGGCCAGTTCGTCTTCCGGCACCAGCAGTTCAATGGTTCCCGCCGGAATGTCGATACGGATCCGGTCTCCTTCCTGCACCAGCCCGATGGGACCGCCTTCGGCCGCCTCCGGGGATACGTGCCCGATGGAGGCACCCCTGGTGGCTCCGGAGAACCGTCCGTCGGTGATCAGGGCCACTTCCTTATCCAGCCCGATGCCGGCAATGGAGGCGGTGGGTGTCAGCATCTCCCGCATTCCGGGGCCCCCTTTGGGTCCCTCGAAGCGGATGACCACCACGTCTCCGGCGCAGATGGTTCTTTCATTGATGGCCTCCACGCATTCCTCCTCGGAATCAAAGACCCGGGCGGGTCCTTCGTGTACCATCATTTCAGAGGCCACCGCACCCTTCTTCACCACACAGCCGTCGGGAGCCAGACTGCCCCACATAAAGGACAGACCGCCGTCCGGGCTGTAGGCATCCTCCACGGAACGGATCACTTCCCGGTCGGTGATCCGGGCTTTTTCCAGGTTTTCCGCCACGGAGCCGGTAACCGTGGGCAGATCCGTCCGGATCAGCCCGTGGTCCGCCAGTTCCTTCAGAACCCCCTGGACACCACCGGCGGCGTACAGATCCTCAATGTGGGTATCCGAGGCCGGGGCCAGTTTGCAGATCTGGGGAGTCACTTTGGAAATACCGTCAAACAGTTCGAAGTCCACTTTCACCCCGGCCTCATGGGCAATGGCCGGAATATGAAGGGCCGTATTGGTGGAGCAGCCCAGGGCCATATCCACGGCAATGGCGTTGCGGAAAGCCGCTTCGGTGAGAATATCCCGGGGCTTGAGCTCTGCCTCCAGCACCTTCATGACCTGCATGCCGGCCATCTTGGCCAGACGGATTCTCTCCGAATATACAGCAGGGATGGTGCCGTTTCCGGGCAGTCCCAGCCCGATAGCCTCAGTAAGGCAGTTCATGGAGTTGGCGGTAAACATTCCGGAACAGGATCCGCAGGTGGGACAGGCAATGTTTTCCCATTCCTCCAGCAGCTCCGGATTCATGCAGCCGGCCCCCACGGATCCGGCTCCCTCAAACATGGTGGAAAGGCTCATTTTCCGCTTGTTGTGCACGCCGGCCAGCATGGGTCCGCCGCTTACAAACACGCAGGGAATGTTGAGTCTCGCAGCCGCCATCAGCATGCCGGGGACCACTTTGTCGCAGTTGGGGATGAATACCAGGGCGTCAAAGGGGTGGGCCGTGGCCATGATCTCCACGGTGTCACAGATCAGTTCCCGGCTCACCAGGGAGTATTTCATCCCGGTGTGGTTCATGGCAATGCCGTCACAGACCGCGATGGTATGGAAGGCCAGGGGAGTTCCTCCGGCCATCCGGACTCCGGCCTTTACTGCCTCACCAATTTTATCCAGGTTGATATGACCCGGTACGATGTCATTCTGGGAATTGACGATTCCGATCAACGGGCGGCTGATCTCCTCGTCGGTCAGTCCGCTGGCTTTAAAAAGCGAGCGGTGGGGGGCTTTGGAAACCCCTTTTTTGGCGCTGTCGCTGCGCATGGTATCGCCTCCTAATCGGCAAAAATAACCGGTCCGTCTGTTTTGGTCAGTTCACGGAAATCAGCGTTCAGCCGGCGGGTGATCTCACCGGGAACCCCGTCCCCGATGACCCGGCCGTCCACTTTGACCACCGGTACTACCTCGGCGGCACTTCCGGTGAGGAAGCACTCATCGGCATTGTATACGTCATGGCGGGTGAACAGGGCTTCCTTCACCTCAATCCCGGCCTCCCGGGCCAGATCCATTACGGTGTTGCGGGTAACCCCTTCCAGAATTCCGGCCGAAATGGGCGGGGTGATGAGAACCCCCTTCTTCACCAGGAACACGTTATCCCCTGTGGCCTCGGATACATACCCCTCGTTGTTCAGCATCAGGGCCTCCGGGCAGCCCATGCGGACCGCCTCGATCTTGGCCAGAATATTGTTCATATAGTTCAGGCTTTTCACCCGGGGGTTTACCCCTTCGGAGATGTTCCGGCGGGTGGCCACCGTATTGATGTCCAGCCCCTTCACATAGAACTCCTCCGGATATAGCTGAATGCTGGCCCCGATGCAGATCACGCTGGCTTTGGGGCAGCGTCTGGGATCCAGGCCCAGGTCCCCTTTGCCCCGGGTCACCACCAGACGGATGTAACCTTCACGGAGACCGTTTTTCCTCATGGTCTCCAGCACCACTTCCGTTGTCTCCTCTTTCGTCAGACCGATGTCCAGCATGATGGTCTTGGCGGACTCATACAGACGGTCGATGTGCTCTTCCAGTTTGAACACCCGGTTATGATAGGCACGGATCCCTTCAAAGATCCCGTCGCCATACAGCAGGCCATGGTCAAACACCGATACAACCGCCTGCTCTTCAGGTACATATTTTCCATCCAGGTACACAATCATGGGACATTCCTCCTGTTTCATCTGCTTTCGCATAAATTTAAAAAATCTCGCCCTTGGCATAAGCCAGGGGCGAGACAAGATCCTTGTTCGCGGTACCACCCTGATTTCATCACTCAGGCGTCCAACAACGCCGGGGCTGTAACGGGCCAACCCGTCCCTGCTTACTCAGTTCAGCCGGGAAGTTCGGAAGTGATACCTGCCTGGGGGTTCGGTACCGGCTTTCAGCGCAGGGCCGGCTCTCTGTAACCTGTAACCACAGGGGGCGTGTCTTCCTCATCACTTTTTCGATGAATTCGGTCTTCGAATATTGACATTAGTATAATGATTCGCCTTCCTGTTGTCAAGGCAAACCTCTGGCAAATCAGGATCCGGGAAATCGTTATAATGGGCACCGGGGAACCCCCTGTGCCCATTGTATCCAATCGTCTTCTACCTGACAACGACCTGCCGGAAATGACCGGACATTTTTTCAGCCATCTCCTGCATTTCTGCAGGTCCATAGGCACTGAACCTTCCTTCTCCCACAAGAACCCCGTCGCTGTCCCGGAATCTCTGCAGTACGTAACGGTCAGCCCCCCGGATATCGCCGGCCAGTTCCTCCAGATCCCCCGGGCTCAGCAGTTCCCGGGCCACGGTGGTACGGAATTCATAGGGAACCGGGCCATCCATCAGAAGTTTCACGCTTTTTTCAATATCCCGGATGTTCACCAGGCTCCCTGCCACCCGGCCATAGGAGGAGAAAGGGGCCTTCACGTCCATGGCCACATAATCCACCAGTCCCTCCTCCAGCAGATACTTAAGCATTCCCGGAGCGGTTCCGTTGGTGTCCAGTTTCAGGCTCAGTCCGGTTTCCCGCAGTTCCGCCAGAAACTCCGGCAGATCCCGGTGCAGGGTGGGTTCTCCTCCGGATACCACCAGCCCGTCCAGATAGCGGATCCTGCCCCGGATCTGTTCCATCAGGTCCTCCCGGGACATCCAGCCCCCCTGACCGTCCAGCAGTTCGCTGTTGTGGCAGTAGGGACAGCGGAAGTTGCAGCCCCGGGTGAAAATCACGGCGGCAATCTTATCCGGATAGTCAATGAAAGAACTTTTCAGGAATCCGCCGATCACCATCAGACTGCTTTGACCTCCTGGCCTTTCAGGCTGACCGCCGGCTCGAATTCCACCCGCTCCCGGTATTCCTCTTTCTTTCCTTTGTTCCAGGCCTGTACCGGCCGGTGGAAGCCCACCACCCGGGTCCAGACTTCGGTTTCGTGTCCGCAGTCCGGGCAGGAGAACTGTTCCCCTTTCAGATACCCATGATCCGGGCAGATGCTGTAGGTGGGGGTAATGGTCAGGTAAGGAATCTCTGAATTCTCAAACGCTTTGCGGATCAGGGATTTCACCGTCTCCACGCTTTCAATCTCCTCCCCGATGAATCCGTGCAGCACGGTTCCTCCGGTATATCGGGTCTGCAGGGGTTCCTGCAGTTCCAGAGCCTCAAAAATATCCTGGGTGTGTCCCACCGGCAGCTGGGTGGAGTTGGTATAGTAAACCTCATCCTTCCCCGCCGTCAGAATGCTGGGATACATCTTCTTGTCCAGACGGGCAAACCGGTAAGCGGCCCCTTCCGCCGGGGATGCCTCCAGATTCCACAGGCTACCGGTCTCCTCCTGGTAGATGCCGATCACCTTGTTCATGAAGTCCATAATCTCCACGGCAAAGTCCCGGCCCTCCTCGGTGGTGATGTCCTCACCCAGCAGATTGAGGCAGGCCTCATTCATACCGTTCAGTCCTATGGTGTTGAAGTGGTTCCGGAAGTATTCCCCCTGGGTATCTTTCACGTTTCTCAGATAGTAACGGGAATAGGGATACAGACCGCACTCCATATATTTTTCCAGCATTTCCCGCTTGGACTCGCAGATCCGCTTGGCCTTTTCCATCAGCTGTCGGACATTTTTCTTAAACTCCTCCACGGACCGGGAAGTATAGCCGATCCGTGCCATGTTCAGAGTCACCACATTGATGGAGCCGGTCAGGGGATTGGCGCCAAAAAGACCGCCGCCCCGCTTCCGCAGTTCCCGGTTGTCCAGCCGCAGGCGGCAGCACATGGAGCGGATATCCGCCGGGTCCAGATCGGAATTCACGAAGTTGGCAAAATAGGGGGTCCCGAACTTCCGGGTCATCTCCATGATGTAGCCGGCCACCTCGGAGTCCCAGGGGAAATCATCCGTAATATTGATGGTGGGAATGGGGAAACTGAAACTGCGTCCCGCCCCGTCGCCTTCCATCATCACCTCACAGTAGGCCCGGTTGAACATATCCATTTCCCGGGCAAACTCCCCGTAAGTTTCTTTCTGACGCTCTCCCCCGATGATTACCTGCTGGTCCTTCAGCAGGGGGTGCGGGGTGATGTCCAGAGTAATATTGGTAAAGGGGGTCTGGAAACCCACCCGGGTGGGAATGTTCAGGTTGTAGACAAAACTGCGGACATACTGCTTCACCTGAGCATAATCCAGTTTGTCAAAGGCAATAAAGGGAGCCACATAGGTATCCAGGGAACTGACCGCCTGGGCGCCGGCCGCCTCCCCCTGCCGGGTGTACAGCCAGTTGACAATCTGACCCAGCAGGGAATTGAAATGGCGGGCCGGGTTGGATTCAATCTTCCCGGCGGCTCCCCGGAATCCGTCCAGAAGAAGCCCCTCCAGATCCCAGCCGCAGCAGTAAGGTGCCAGAAGCCCCAGATCATGGATATGAATATCCCCGTTCACATGGGCTTCCCTCAGGTCCTTGTCATAAATCTTATTGAGCCAGTATTTCTTGGTAATGGCATCCACAATATGGTTGTTGAGGCCCTGGAGAGAAAAGCCCATATTGGCATTCTCATTTACCTTCCAGTCGTCCAGGGAAATGTATTCGTCCACCATGGACTCCGCATCCAGGAACAGGTTTCTGGCATCCCGCAGTTCATTGTGCTTCTGCCGGTAAATAATAAAGGCTTTGGCCGTGGAGGCATGGCCCTCCTCGATCAGCACCTTTTCCACCACGTCCTGGATGTCCTCCACCGAGGGAATCCCGAACCCGAACACCTCGGAGATGATCTCCTGGCACATTCCCGCCAGCTGCCGGGCCCGTTCCCGGTCGTGACCTCCCACGGACTGGGCGGCCGCAAAAATGGCGTTCTCAATTTTTCCGGGATCGAAATCCACAATATCCCCGTTGCGTTTCTGGACTCTGGTTACCATAACATTTCCTCCATATAGTATAAAATAGACCCTCAAACCACCAGATCTTGTATCAGCATAGCAGTATCATACTACCACAGCCACTACTCTTCAAGGCGCAGGACAAAAAAATATATCAATATTTAGTATTGAATTATTTTATTCTACCCTCCACACCACCATATGTTGACCTCTCAGCCCTCTATCCCCGGGGGGTTTCAGACCTTTTTACACCTCCGGGACTTAATTGTATCGAACATGCGTTCTTTTCACAAGAGAAAAATGTGCCCCAATAAGTGCGGGGCACATGGTTTCGGATGACTCCTATAAAGCAGCAATCAGGTCCGGTACGCTGATGGTTCCGGCAGCCAGCTCTGCGGTGATCTCGTCCAGGCGGGCTTTCACCTCATCAGGGACAAAGTCCTCAAAGTCATGGAAGGGGGAGTAAAATATAACTCCTTCGTTATAGCCCAGAGAGTACACCTCCGGATTCAGGGTTCCCTGCACCAGGTTCTCATAGGCAAATACCAGGGCCCGGGGCACGTAACAGACCACGCTGACCACCACCGCAGTGGGGGCAGCCTCAAACTGGTCGGTATTGGACCCGATGGCATATACACCGTTTTCCTCGGCTGCCTGGATGCTTCCCAGTCCTGCCTGGTTGGCCACGACACCCACATAGTCGGCTCCGCTTTCAATGTAGGCAATGGCCGTCTCCTTGGCGGCGTTCACGTCATCGAAGGATCCGGTCATGCTGCGCAGTACCGAAACTTCGGGTAAAACGCTATTCATTAAAAAAACTGGCCTTTCCCCGGAGGGAAAGACCAGTTCCGACGGATTGCTCCGTTTTCCTTAAACTTCCACCACTTCCCGGACTTCCGGGACCTCTGCCTTCAGCACCCGCTCCACCCCGTTTTTCAGGGTGATCTTGGCCATGGGGCAGCCACCGCAGGCGCCTTTCAGTTTCACTTGCACCACACCGTCCTCGGTGACGTTCACCAGTTCGATGTCTCCTCCGTCGGCCTGCAGGGCGGGACGGACCTTGGCCAGGGCAGCCTCCACTTTTTCTCTCATGGTTTTTCCTCCTCTTTATTGGAAATAGTTGATAATCTTCTCCATCAGGGTCAGTTTCTCACTGGTGATCCAGTCCACCTTGACGATCTTCTGATACCCCACAATATCCGGATCCTTCCGGAGAACGTAGTCCAGAAGTCTTCTCTGGGTTTCCCGGGTCCGGGGCTTGTTCCTTTTGGTACCCTTAATTTTCAGGGTCACCACCCCGTCATCGGTAATCTCCAGAATCTCAAAATCGCCACCGTCTTCCCGGATGGCCGGACGGATGGCCAGCAGCCGCTTTTCAATTGCCTCTCTGGTGTTCATTGGGCATTCCTCCTAAACCAGCACCTTCAGGACGCCCGGAAGGACTGTGAAACGGGCCGGGGACTTTCCACATATTTCCCCGTCCGCATGGACCGGCATGGAGTCTTCGGTTTCCACCCGGACCTGTGTGTCATCGAACAGGGTTACAAAGGAAAGATTCTCATGTTCCCCTCTGATCACTTTAGCAAAAAAGGTCAGCCTTTTCAACACGGGAATGTCCCGGATCAGGCAGAAGCGCAGACGCCCGCTGTCCGGCCGGGCTCCGGGAGCCACATGGATGCCTCCCCCGAGAAACGGTCCGTTGGCGGCAGTGACAATAAGAATCCGTCCGTGGAAGGAGAAGTTTTCGCCCTCCACCCGGGCCATGGTTCCCCGGAAGGTGAAGAGACTGATGATCAGGGCGGCCAGATAGGCGGCGTGTCCTTTGAGAAGCCGGAATCCCCGGTTCACCATGTCAGTGACCCGGGCATCAAACCCGATGCCGGCGCCGTTTACGAACACCTGATCCGCCACCTGTCCCAGATCGATAACCCGGACTTCCTTCTTTCCCAGCCGCTCCAGCACCTCTTCCGGCCGGGAAGGAAGATCAAGAGCCCGTACCAGATCGTTTCCGCTGCCGGCCGGCAGGACTCCCAGAACGCAGTCCTGCTGCCAGGCACCCTGCAGGGCCTCATGGAAAGTGCCGTCCCCGCCCACCACGATAATGCAGGTGCCCGGATGGGCCCGGGCCAGTTCCGTGGCGTGTCCGGGCCCCTCCGTATAGAGCACCCGGGCTCCGGGAAACAGTTCCAGAGCCCGGGGCATGAGGCGCTTCCAGATCCCGTCAGCCCGGCCCCGGCCGGCGGCGGGGTTCACCAGGAACACCGTCTCCATATTAATGGTATTCATATCCCAGCCGGAAGGCCTCCCGGTTGAGACTCAGAAAACGCTGGGGCACCTGTTCCTCAAGGGCCTCCAGCCAAACCGATTCGTCGTGGTTCAGCGCCCGGGCCAGTACCCCCAGAAGCACCACGTTGGCCGCCTTATGGGTCCCAGCCTGGCGGGCCAGTTCGGTGGCCGGCAGGCTCAGCACCTGCTGGCCGGCCAGTTGTCCATAGATGTCCTCCGGATAGGAGGCCACGCCCCGGACCACCGGCATGGGATTGATCTCCTGCTCATTAATCACCATTAGGCCACCCTTTTTCAGCCAGGGGGCCCAGCGCAGGGCCTCCAGTTTCTCAAAGGCAATGATCACATCGGCAGCCCCCTTGGCGATCACCGGGGCAAACACCCGGGATCCGAAGCGGACCTGGGTCACCACGGAACCGCCCCGCTGGCTCATCCCATGGATCTCGGAAACCTTGACGTCGGCGGCCAGCCGGCCGGCCACTGCCCCGAGAATCCTGGAGGCCAGAATGGTTCCCTGTCCCCCGACACCAACGATGAGAATATTTTTTACATCAGACACCGGGGGTCACCTCCTCAATGGCCCCAAAGGGGCAGACCTGTACACAAAGCCCACAGCCATTGCACAGGGTAAGATCGATTTTGGGTTTTTTATCCACGAAGACGATGGCCGGGCATCCCAGCTTCCCGCAGATCCCACAGGAGCGGCAGACCTCCTGGTCCACCATAACGCTTCCTTTGGGCATGCAGCCAGGCAGCAGCACACAGGGCCGGTTCAGGATCAGCACTGACAGTTCATCGGAGGCAGTCTCCTCCCGGACGGCCGCTTCCACTGCCTTCAGGTCGTAGGCATCCACTGAGCGGACCCGGTTCACCCCCAAAGCCCGGGTCAGGGCCTCCAGGTCCACTGGGAGACCTTCCCCGCCGGTCAGGGTCTTCCCGCTACCGGGATGATTCTGGTGACCGGTCATGGCGGTGGTGGAGTTGTTGAGGATCAGGATGGTGGAGGAGCCTCCAT
>JAXGWN010000032.1:0-10173 GCA_040773285.1 Bacillota bacterium | reverse complement strand
GCAGCAGCGCCCGGAGCTGGGTATCAAACAGAGCAGGGTCTGCAAGACAGATCCGGATCGCCCGCCATCCCATATAAGGATTGTCCTCCGGAGGAATCGGCAGGCATGGGGGCTTTTTATCCCCCCCTGCGTCCAATGTCCGGATTATCACTGGATTTCCTTTCATAGTCTCCAGAACTCTTCGGTAACTTCGGTACTGGGTATCCTCATCCGGAAGAGTGGAAGCATCCATGTACAGGAATTCAGTCCGGAACAGCCCGATCCCTTCCGCACCCATCTCCAGGGCCGAGGCAGTCTCCTCCGGAGAGATGATATTTGCCCCCAGTTCCACCCTGAACCCGTCAAGAGTCACCGCGGGCAGATCTTTCTGCCCTTCCAGCAATTCCAGATACTGCTTTCTTTCCCGGATTCTCCGGCTGCATTCCTGAAGATCTTCCGGCGAAAGACTGCTCAGGATTTCTCCGGTCTGTCCATCCAGAAAAACCGTCTCCCCGTCTTCCGGTGGTATGTACCCGTCCGGAACGGAAATCACCGGCAGCCGGAAACTTCTGGCCAATATGGCAGCGTGGGAAGTCTCTCCCCCTTTGCGGGTAAGAAACCCCTTTATCTGACTTTCCCGGGCGTCCAGAACCATGGCAGGAAGAAGTTCCGTGACCAGCAGTATTTTATCCCCGCCACCGCCGGGATCCGGTCCGGTTCCCGGTGACAGGTTTTTCAGAAGCCTTCTTCTCAGATCTTTGAGATCTCCGGCTCTCTCCCGCATATAGGCGTTCTCCATGGCCTCAAACTGCCGGATCCGTTCATCCAGTACCCGGGTCAGGGAATACCCTGCCTCCAGACCTTCCTCCCGGATACCGGAGAGAATCTGATCAAAAATATCCTCATCCTCCACCATCAGGCAATGCACACCCAGAATGTCGGCCTCGTCCTGCCTTCCCTGGTCCCGCAGACCTGTTTCCAGGCACTCCAGTTCTCTGAGGGTTTTCTCCCTGGCCATTTCCAGCCGGGCCTGTTCCGTTCCGGGATCCTCTGCTGCAGTATTTTTCAGGTCATACTCCCTGTCCATAAGAATCTGACCCAGAGCCAGTCCCCCGGAGACTGCTTTTCCTTTGTGCCGGTCAGCCATGATACCACCTACTTTTCCTCGCCAAACCCTGTACTGAACAGTTCCGCAATCCGGTCCATGGCTTCCTGTTCATCCTGTCCTTCCACATGAACCGTAACGGTTTCCCCGCAGTTCACTGCCAGTTGCATAACACCAGTTATGCTTTTTGCACTGACCCTGCAGCCTTCTTTTTCCAATTCGACTATACTGGAAAAACTCCTGCTCTCCCGGACCAGAACTGCCGCCGGCCGGGCATGCAGCCCCACCTTGTTGTGTACAGTCATTTCCCGGGCAATCATGACTCCACCGCCGTATTCATCCGCACAACAACGCGGTATTTGGCATTCCCGGTGGCATCCTCAAAAGCCTCCTGAATCCGGTCCAGGCTGTGTATGCCCTGTACAAATCCGCTCAGATCGATGCTGCCCTGGCTGATCATCCGGGCAGCCCGGTAGAAATCCCTGCTTCCGGGATTAACCGCCCCGGTCAGATGAATCTGCGAATAATGTATTTTGTTGGGGCTCAGACATACCGGGGTGTCCGGATGAAACGAACCGTAAAGAACGACCCGTCCGTTTTTGGCCACCATCTGCACACTCTGTTCCACCAGGGCAGAAATCGCCGGAGTCACAATCACCACATCGGCTCCATCGCCTCCCGTCAGTTCCCGGACGCGGTCCGCCACGTTCTCACGGGACGGATCGATGGTTTGCCAGGCCCCCAGTTTCTGTGCATCCGACAGGCGGACAGGGTCGGTTTCCACCATAATGACGCTGGCTCCCCGGAGCCGGGAGAGCATAAGATGAAGCTGTCCCATGATGCCGGCACCAAGAACCACCACTATGTCCCCAAAGTCCACTCCGGCCTGCTCCATGCTGTGCAGGACACAGGCCAGGGGCTCCGTCAGGGCACCAATCTCCGGCGGAACTTTTTCATCCAGGACGTACAGCATTCCCGGACTGGCCAGAAAATACTCTGCCAGGCCACCGATTCCCTCCACCTCAGGGTGCTGTCGTCCGGCATTCCCGATCCTCTCGCACATGGTATCCTCACCCAGGTGGCAGTAACGGCACTGGCCACAGCGGGTGATGGTCCTTACCGCGACTTTCAGCCCCGGTGTCCAGCGGGGATCCACTCCGGGACCGGTTTTTTCAATTCTCCCGGCCACCTCATGCCCCCCCAGATACGGCATAGGAAATTTTTTTATTCCTGTAAAGGCTCTTTGCTCCAGTGTACACAGGGCACAGGCTTCAAGACGGACCAGAACCTCTCCGGGTCCGGGCTCAGGACGGGATATCTCCCGGACCTCCGCCCGCCCGGGTTCCAGAATTATGCCCGCTTTCATAGTATCCATAGATCAGTCCTCCAGTTCTCTGATGGCATCCTCCACTGAGGCATCCTCATGTATGATCCGGCTGATGGCCTTGCAATAACCTGCAGGATTCCGGTGTTTCCAGATGGACCGTCCAATGGCAACCCCTGCTCCTCCTGCATCCAGGGAATCCCGGACCGTCTGCAGCAGGTCCCGCTCCGTGTTTCCTCCGGGTCCTCCCAGAATAACCACCGGAACATAACACCCCGCCACCAGCTCCCGGAAACTGTCTTTATCTCCCGTATACTGGGTCTTTACAAAATCAGCTCCATATTCCGCACCAACTCTGGATACAAACGTAAGTCGCTCCGGATTCCAGTTGGAGGAATCCCAGCCCATGGGAAGCATCTCAGCACAGACCGGAAGATTCAGGCGTGCGCCTTCTGATACGAATTTCTGCAGATTCATCATGGAGACCTCTTCATGGGGGGATCCCGGAAATCCCATGCAGACCATTGCGTCAGCTCCTGCCCGGAGTGCATCCTCCGGATCCAGCAGACTGCGGGTACACCCTCCGTCAGGTCCCAGCATGGTGGGGCCACCATCCACCCGGACAATGGGCGACATTTTTCCAAAGCGGCTGCCATACGCACTGAGAATGCCATATGTGCAGATTACCGCATCCACTCCGCCAGTCCGAGCCGCATCCAGGATCTTCCCGGGATCTGCCAGTTCCGGCAGCACCTGAAGTCCGGTTCCGTGGTCCATAGCTAATATAAAAGTCCTTCCGTTTTCGCGGAATATTCTATTCATTCTCTGTTTCATGCTGTTCTTCCTCCTCTGCTCTATATACATAATCCGTAAGGGGATTTTCATTCTGATGGTCCGGTGCCCCGGACGGGGCGGGTACAGCCGGTCCGGCTGTACCCGGAGGGAATTACAGAATTCCCAGGAACGTTCCAACGATGGAAACCACAATGATTGCCAGCATCAGCATGATGGGGCTCTTGCCTTTCTGCAGCAGTTTGTAAAGACCCACTGTCAGAAGAAGCGGCAGCAGTTTGGGCATGATCTTATCAAAAATATCCGCCTGAATATTAATGGTGGTTGAGCCGATCTGGGCTGCAGATACAATCTCCAGATTTACGAACTGTCCGATCAGGGCTCCGATCACGCAGACCCCGAGAATACCAGCCGCCGCTATGATCTGGTTCAGGCGGCCATCACTGAGCATAGACTCCACAGCATCCTTACCAGAGATATATCCCCTCATAAAGGCTGTATATGCGATAAACATAAGGGCTGCCGGGCAGCCGATCAGGAAGAACAGGGGGCCGAACAGACTTCCATCCACTCCGAAACTGATCCCGATGGCCAGCAGGAGAGGGATAATGGTACCCTGGGTCAGGGTGTCGCCCAATCCTGCCAGAGGCCCCATAAGACCGGTCTTTACCGAGTTGATGGCCTCATCGCTGATGTCCACTCCATTGGCCTTCTTTTCCTCCATGGCGATGACAATTCCATGGATTACAGCTCCGAAATTAGGCTCCGTATTGAAGAATACCAGATGCCGCTTCAGGGCAGCGGCAATATCCTCTTTGCCAGTGTAGAGTTTGCGGATGATGGTTCCCATGCTGGCAGCGAAGGCAGTAGCCTGCAGCCGCTCGTAGTTGTAGTTGGCATGGGAGAAGAACTGCCAGGTCCAGTATGAACGTACCAGGTCTTTTTTGGTCAGTTTGCTTTCTGACACGTTGTTTCCATTAGCCAACCTGCTCCCCTCCTTTATCTTTCTTCACAAACTGCATGCTGACGGCTGCCATAATGGCACCGAACACAGCCACACCGATGATGTCCAGTCCCAGATATGCCACCAGGGCAAAGCCCACCACAAAATAAGGGATGGTGGCCTTCTTGAGAATGCTCCTCAGGTTCAGGGCAATACCCAGAGCAGGCAGCATTCCGCCGGCCACAATCAGGGCATGGAGAATCTTATCGCCTACCAGAGCCAATGCAGCACTTACCAGGTCCGGTCCGTAAAGAGCAGCAATAAATACAGCAGGTACTTTTATAACAAATAATAAGATCTGCGCCGGCAGCCAGTTCATCAGCTGCACTTTATCAATGTCACCTTTTTCTGCAAAATTGTCAGCCCAGTGAGCAAAAATGGAACTTACGCTCATTCTGGTAAACCAGACTACTGTTCCCAGAAGTCCCAGTGGTACCGCCAGGGCCAGAGCCGCATTGACATCCAGTCCGGATGCCAGAGCCAGCCCGGTTCCCAGATATCCGGCCAGAGCCATGTCTCCGGGCATGGTTCCACCGGCCGTGATATGCCCCAGGTAGATCAGGTTCATGGTCGCTCCGATAATCGTACCTTCCACCGGGCGTCCAAGAACCAGTCCGGTCAGGAAACCTGCCACCAGCGGCCGCTGAAAGACATAGTATCCTTCCCCGAAGGGCCAGGGGCTGTCGGAAAAGTAGTAGAGCAGTCCCAGCAGCAGTGCTTGCCATACTTGCATTGATTGTTCCTCCTTTTATTTAATTACTTTTGAAAGGGGTACACCCTTATCATCAGGGACAATACGGAACTCTACGGATACACCCATCCGGTCCAGTTCCTGGAGAATGCCCCGCTCCTCTTCCGAAGCGGAGATATTCTTAAACAGTTTTTTTCTCCCGGGTCCGGCTCCCATCCCGCCCACATTCAGGCGGTTCATGGCGATTCCCGCCTTTTTTAGGGCCAGGGCTGTGGCCGGCACCTTCATCAGAACAATGGTGGACTGACTGTCACCTTCCTCCAGCAATGTGGAAATCCCATCCTCCAGATTCAGAATAAGAACCTCCATACCCGTGGGCGCTGCCATTTTCATCACTTTGCACATAAACTCATCCCGTACCACCGCATCGTCCACGATTACGATCCGTGAGGCCTGGGTCACTTTGGTCCAGGCGGTCATCACCTGCCCATGGATCAGACGGTCGTCGATCCGAAACAGAGTCACATTCATCTTAGCCTCCTGTTCACTCTCCCAGTTTTTCCCTTAGACGGATAATTCCGCCGGTCCCTGCCTCGCAGCATACCTGGACAAGTTCCTCCAGGCTCAGGGTGTCGCGGCTCATAAATCCCTCCAGCAGCATCGGCAGATTTACACCAGTAAGACACTCGTAATGGATTTCCCTCAGCTCCAGTGCCACTGAGGTACTGGTTGAACCCCCGAAAACATCAGTGAATACCATCAGCCCCTCTCCCCGCTCCAGTTCACCGGCTGCCTGCCGGATACCGGAACGCAGATCCTCTACCGAATCGTCCAAATTGATTCCCAGGCTTTTCCATCCCTCCTGTTGCCCCAGAATCAGTTCTGAAGAGCGGACCAGTGCGGTGCCGGTGTCTCCATGGGTGATCAGCAAAAAACCAATCATGCTCTCCCTCCAGGAATATGACTTATTCTTCTGTATAGCAAAAGTTATGCCAAGTTCTGTATCTTTTTGTGTATCACTTCTTCATTGATGCGGTCTCAGGAAAACAGCAATGGCAGCCGGAACACCGCTCCAGCTGCCATTGTTTTGCTTTTCTGGCAATCCTGATACACTTTCAGATACAGTCTACACACTCTGCTGGCTGTTGCCATTTCCCATTCCTTCCACAGGATATTGAGGTGCCAGATCATCCTCCAGCAGTTCCAGAATATACGCATATTCAGTATCCGGAATCGTCAGCCCAAAGTTTTCCTCCAAAGCCAGAAAACCCTTTTTCAGAGCCTGCAGGGCACCCGGCAGGCGGCTGAACACCTCATCCGGATGTTTATGGTACAGGGCATTTCCTTTAAACAGCCGTTCGATCATACAGCCGCAATGAATAATAAAACGCAGGTAGGTTCCCTCTGAGAGGTAAACCGTATTTCTGGCCCCCATTTCTTCGAGCACTCTGGTCAGAAATATCAGTACCTTCCGGGGACTGGAGAACTCCAGGAAGCGTCTTAGGGTGATCAGTGCCATTTCCTCCCGGAAGAGAACGCTTTCCGGCATCCGGGTATCCGGGTTGTCATGATCAGCCAGTCTCTGCAGTTTTACAAATCCATCCCCGGACAGAATCTCCTCGAAGGAGATTACCGGCATATCCCTCAGGGTGGTTCGTCCGGAGATTACAGCCGCCAGAGGCAGGCCGTGAAACCGCTGGTCTGTCCCCAGATCCGCCGTACGCCCTCCTACGGCCATCAGGTCACTGTCCCGAAGGATTTCCATTGAGTTCAGCCAGTCAGCCATGCGTACCGAATGACGGATTCCACCCACCGCTTCCACCAGAAGCACTCGCTTTTTTCCCTGCAAAGGGAAAAAAGTTTCCTTCCGGACAGACGGTCTCAGTGTCTCCAGGTCCCTGACCAGTTCTTCCAGCCGCAACCCGGGCATCAGAATTCTGCTCTGGACCGCCATGACCGTTCCGGTACTGATTCCGTAGTGTGTCCGCACATAAATCCCTGTCCGGCCCGTCAGGATCTCACCCAGTATCAGATATTCATAACGGTCAGTAAGAAGAAGGACCCCTCTTCCCTGGTCAGCGCGGCAGACCGCATCACTCAATATATCCAGCATGGCTTCTGTATCATCCGCCCCGGAAAGATCCACCGAAATCCCTGTCTGAACTCCCGTCTCCCCTGTTGCGGTTCTGAGAATCTCCCGGGAAGCAGATCCCGCCCGTGAAGCCACCACCAGCCCCACTCTCCGGGGTGTTTCCTCCGGATTATCCCCCAGATAACGAAGCAGCAATGCAAACAGGCGCAGATCGTTTCCTGTAAGCCGCACCGGGAGATGACGGTTCAGTGCTGACTGGAGGACTCTGCCCAGTTCGAGTTCTTCTCCGGAAAGAAGTGCCGACTCCAAATACGGAAATAATACGTCTCCCGGTCCGGTATCCCGGCTGCTCAGGTGAAGGGCCAGTATCATCATGACCTCATCACCAAGAAGGAATCCCTTTTGTTCATACAGTTCACCGGAAGCCATCCGTACTGCCTCCGGTATGGGAGGCCCCAGCTGCACATAAAGGTCGTCCGGGTCCCAGTTCAGCAGATTCAGTTCCTGCAGAAATTCCTTGAGAATCCGCCTGGCTTTTGCTTCGGTATTCTGTGCGGTCACTTCCTGGCTATTCACCTGGAAGCCCTTGAAAAGCGCATCCAGCTGCCTCAGCATTTCGGGAACCAGCCGGTTATAATCCATCTGGATGGCGGCAACTGTCTGTTCCGGATTCTGAATCAGCCCCCTGGCGTATCTCTGATTCTCCTCCCGGTCCCTCAGAATATTCCCGGGATCCGGGAGATTTTTCAGGACGCTTTCCGGCAGGTCGTTCAGGGATATGTCAATTCCTTCAGACTGGGTGCGGGTCCGGTTCAGGTAGCCGCAGGCACAGCTCAGCTGAATATCCGCCTTCAACTGCCCCACATTGCCCGGACAGTCATAATGCAGAAGTGCCAGCAGGGCCTCCGGACTCACCCGGATGGGCAATCCCGTACTTGAGGCCTCCCGGGCATAAAACCGGCGGACAAGATTAAACCGTTCCTGCTGGCTGCGCTGAGACAGCGTCGGCATATCTATACGCATGGGAAGGCGGCGTAAGAAGGTGTTCAACAGTGTCTTTTCCGGATCCTCTGTGGTGGCTGCTATCAGAAAAATCCTGGCTGTGCGGTTCATGTCACTTTCACCCAGCCTCCGGTATACTCCTTTGTCCAGAAGATAGAACAGCATCTCCTGCCCCTCATAGGGAAGACGGTGCACCTCGTCCAGAAGAAGGACCCCGCCATCTGCCCTGTCCACCAGGCCCGGTCTGTCACGGTCGGCACCGGTAAAGGCTCCCTTTACATACCCGAACAGCTGGGAAAGAAGCAGCTGGGGGTTGCCGGCATAGTCCGCGCAATTGAATGCCACAAACCTGGCGTCCGGGGCCACTACCCCCTGTTCCACCCCGTAACGGTACATCATTTCTGCGAATAGGGTTTTTCCCACACCGGTGGGCCCCACCAGGATAGTATTCAGACTTTTCCCGGGGTAGATCACCGCTGCGCGGGCCAGTTCCGCCCTGGATTTCAGGCTGTCCTCAATCCCCACAATCGCCGGTTCCTGGCACACGGTTTCCGGACTCCGGTGCTCCGGTTCCGTTCTTGCCCTGACACTTTCCTGGTATTTCACCGGGAACTTCTGTTCCAGGGCACCGGCATGGAGAAACCGCACCGGCCTCCCGCCCATTTTCTTGAGAATTCCGTCCCGGCACAGCCGGTTCAGCTCTCTGCTCACATTGTTTCTCAGAAGATCCAGTTCCCGGGCCACAGTTTCCGCATCCAGCCCCGGTGGCCTTCCCCCGGTCCTGAGATCCTCTGGATTCAGGGAATACGTATAATTCCTGATGCAGGCTGCAATCTCATCGATTCGTTTCATGTTGCGGCTTCCCTTCCTCGAATAACCTGTATATACAATTCGGGATCATCCGATTTTCTCCTTCTGGGAAGAAGGCTGAAAAATACACAAAATATGACTCTAACTGTCACGGAAATGACACACAACGCCGGTATACTGAGACCATAAAACAGGAAAGAGGTGCTGAAATGAAAAAACAATTTGGTGTTGTATTGCTGTGTGGAGCCCTTCTGCTGGGAGGAGCCGGAGCGGTTATGGCCGCCGATGAAACTCCGGCAGCCGACGTGGTCTGCCGCTTTGCCGGAACAGTCCAGGAACGGCTGGAAGCCCGGCTTCAACGGATCGATGATCTGGTAAAAGCCGGGGAAATCACCGAAGAGCGGGCAACTGAAATCCGGACCATTATGGAAGAGCGGGCTGCTTCCTGTACTGAGCCGGGAGCCAACCGGGAATCCAATGAACGGCTGGGCATCGGTTTTGGACGGATGTCCGGAGGCCGGGGTAATGGCGGCCCGGGAATGGGAGCAGGGAACGGTTTCGGAAGGAATCGTTAGTACATAAAGGGGTGCGGAGGAATTGTTCCTCCGCACCCCTTTTCCCTGTATCGTTATCGGATTTACGGTACCAGCAGAACTCCCCGGACCGACAGATCCTCCAGGTTTTTACTGTGGCCCTCTTTCTCCACAAATCCCAGACCACCCGTCACCAGAGTCACCTCTTTACCCATCTCCAGAAATGCCAGTACAGTCTCCCGGACACAGTACTCACTGGCGATTCCGCAAACCGTGACCCGGTCTCCGGGCACCTGGTCCAGCCGGGCCCCCTCTTCATTGACCGCCCCCGCCGCGGAGTACTCCTCCACCAGATCATCGGTTCCCTTCCGGAACATATTGCTGCTTCCAGGTCTGTATTTTCCTTCTCCCAGGCAGTCATAAAACCGCCGGTCCAGTTCAGCTCCAGGGGTACCCTGGACACAATGCGGAGGCCAGATACCTCCGTTCTCCAGGAAACTTCCATTTTCCGGTGAATGCCAGTCCATGGAGTACAACACCCGGAGATTATCTTTGCTGTTAATATAATCCACGATCCGGTCCACAGCCTCCTCTGCCTCGAGACAGGCCAGCGAGCCCCGGATAAAATCCACCTGACAGTCAACCACCACCAGAGTTTCTGTATCCATTCCGTTCATTGGCTCTCTCCTCCTTTTTCTGTATCTTACCACGGATCGTCCCCATCGTGAATGAGGGGTCAATTTTTGTTGGTGTCAAGTAAATGTAGGCAACCGTCCTCTTTGCCGGAGCCTGCAGTTTGTTTGTTGGTTCTTCAACTCGGGATTCTTGTTCTTTCGGTATCT
>JAXGWN010000031.1:0-10189 GCA_040773285.1 Bacillota bacterium | reverse complement strand
TTTCCCGGGGTCCACATAGACCCCCTGAAAGTCCCCGAAAGGTCCTTCCACTTCCATGGCATCTGCCGGAATAAAGCCCTCAATGACGATCTCCGCCTGGGCGGGAACCCGCACATCCACCGTGATGCCCGGGATGGTTTCCACGGCTTCTCCCCGGATGGCTCCGGCCAGACCCAGTTCATCTTCCCCGTAGGAAAGACTGGCTCCGGCTGCCACCACCTCAGCGGGGTGGCACCCGATGGCAATGGCCACCGGAAGATCCTGGCCTTTTTCTGCCGCTTCCCTGTACATCTTCAGAAGGTGGCTGCTGGCCTCCAGGCGGATTCCCAGCTGCCGTTTCCCCTGAACCTGCATCCGGTGAAACGATACGTTTCTCATCTCCGGATTCTCCGGAGATGAGGCCAGAACCAGGCCCGCTGTTATGTAGGGTCCCACATCCTCCCGGCTGAAGGTAAGGGCCGGCAGTTTATAAAGGTCCGCCTGTTCCCCGCAGTACACCTCCTCCTGCACCGGGGCATCGGTCACGGTGACGGGAGGGATTTTCTTGTCCAGGAGTTCCAGATAGCGGCTGTGCAGCCCCTCTGCCGTGGTGGACAGAAGCCCGGCCAGACGGTCCCGGTCCGCCAGAAGATTGGTCAGAAAGCGGTAGTGATAACCTTCCACCCGGTCCACCAGCTGAGCGCGGGGGCTCCGGGAAGACTCATACTGCAGTACCGCCAGTTCCTCCCGGGACATGGACACGGTTCGGTCCAGCTGTCCCTGGGCCTCCAGCAGCCGCAGGTACTCCCGCAAATCCTGTTGCATGATGCCTCCTCACCCGGACAGAGCCGGGTTCTGAAAAACAGTCCGCAGGGCCGTGTTTGTGGATGGCCCCGCGGATCCGTCTGCAACAAAACTGTTATACCAGTGATCCATACACCATTCTGGGAAGGATCAGGGATATTTCCGGTATGTAGGTAATGAACAGAAGCGCAATGATACTGATTACGATGAACGGTACCACTCCCTTGATAATGGCGATCATATTCTCACAGGTGGCCGACTGGGCCACGAAGAGGTTCATGCCAAACGGCGGGGTGAACATGCCGATGGCTGCATTGGCCACCATGATAACCCCCAGGTGAATGGGATTGATTCCCAGACCCATGGCAATGGGGTATACCAGGGGTGCAATGATGATAATAGCCGAAGAGCCGTCGATGAACATACCGGCCACCAGCAGAATCAGGTTGATCATCAGAAGGAACTGAACGGGCCCGAAGTTCTGTCCGATGATGAAATTGGCCAGTCCCTGGGGCACCTGCCCGATGGTCAGAATGTAACCGAACACACTGGCTGCAGCCAGCAGCATCATGATCTGGGCGGTGGACTCCGCCGAGGTGACCGCGGTCTTATAAAGGGATTTCAGATCCATGTCCTTGTAGATGACCATGGAAACGAATACCGCATAAATGGCCGAAACACCGGAGGCCTCCGTGGGGGTAAAGATCCCGGCATAGATCCCGCCGATGATGATCAGGGGGATCCCCAGGGCCCAGCTGGCCGCCTTGGTGGCTTTCCATTTATCCGCCCAGGTGGCCCGGGCGTCCACCGGCACTTTGGTTTTTACCGCGTACCAGTAGCTGTAAAGAATGTAAAGAAGTCCGTAGATGATCCCGGCACCGAACCCGGCAATAAACAGGGCTCCCACCGACACCCCGGTGACCGCGCCATAGATAATGGCACTGATACTGGGAGGAATCAGCAGGGCCACCGATCCGCTGGAGGCGATCAGTCCGCAGGAGAAGCCTCCTCCGTACCCCTTTTCCTTCAGGGCCGGATACATAAGTCCCCCGATGGCCACAACCGTGGCCGGAGAGGAACCGGATACCGCCCCGAAGAACATACAGGCCGCCTCGGTGGTCAGGGCAATTCCGCCCCGCATACCGCCCACCATGGTATACGTCCAGTCCAGGATCCGTTTGGCAATCCCGCCGGACTTCATGACGTTGGCCCCGAAGATGAAGAAGGGGACCGCCATCAGGGCAAACTTATCGATTCCGCCCACCATCCGCTGGGCAATGACCGTCAGGGAGACGTCCGAGAAGATCATGAAGGACAGCATGGAGGACAGGGAGAGGGATACGAAAATCGGTACCCCCAGGAATACCATTACAAAAAGACTGAGAAAAAGGAATGTAATCATGCGCTCTCACCTCCTATAAGCGGGACAGATCCACTTCACAGGTTTCGCCATCGTCAGGCTTCGCAGTAAAATCCTGATAGGCTGCAACCAAAAAGCGGATTGTCATCATAGCGCTTCCAAGAGGCATCGCAATGTACACGATCCACATGGGCATCAGCATGGCGGGGCTCTTCTGAGCCGTCTGAATAATCAGCTGGGTCAGCTGCCAGCTGTAATAGGTCAACATCCCGGTGAAAAAGGCGCTGATCAGCTGGGTGACACCCATAATAATTTTCGCAAATCTCGGGGGCGCCATCTGAATGAAAATGTCGATACCCAGATGCATCTTGTTTCTGGCGCAGATGCTGGCTCCGAAGAAGGTTACCCAGATGATGGCGTACCGGATGGCCTCCTCGGCCCAGGTGGTGGAAGCCTTAAAGAAATAACGGAGTATGATGTTTACGAACAGCAGTACTGTTGAGGCCACCAGGAGAGTCCCATTGATGCTCTCTTCCATGGTGGATATGATTTTGTCAAATTTCCCCATATTCATTCCCCTTCCTGCAATAAACCGGGGGGCGGGACGAAATCCCGCCCCCCGAAGATGCTACTTGTTGGCCTCAATGAAAGCCAGGGTTCTGTCCAGAAGGTCAGCGCCCACCACGTCACGGAATTCTTCGTATACCGGCTGGCTGGCTACCTTAAAGGCTTCCCGCTCTTCGTCGGTCAGATAGGTAACCGTGGTTCCGAAGTCCTGAATGTTCTTCAGATAGCCTTCATTGGCTTCATACATCAGTTGCTTATGGGACTGGGCCACATCCAGAGATACATCCCAGACCAGCTGCTGCAGGTCTTCCGGCAGGGAATCCAGCCAGACTTTGCTGGCGGACAGGAAGTAGGACAGGTACGCATGGTCGCTGATGATCATGTTGGACTGCACTTCATAGAACTTCATGTCATGGATACTGAGCCAGGGATTTTCCTGACCGTCAACAACCTTCTGCTGCAGAGAGTTGTACACTTCGGCAAAATCGATGGGCACAGGGTTGGCTCCCCAGGCGGAGTACTGGGCCATGATGATGGGAGCTTCCATGGTCCGGATCTTCATGCCTTTGAAGTCCTCAGGCTTGTGGATCTCCTTGTTGGCGGTAAAGGCCTTGAATCCCTCGGCATAGAAGGAAATTCCCTGGATCCCGATGGCCGGCAGCCCGTCCATGAATTCCTTGCCCAGATCCCCTTCCAGAACCTTCCAGAGAACGTCCTCATTGGGGAACAGGAAAGGCATATCCACGATGTTCAGCTTCTGATCGAATCCCCCGAACTTGGCGGTGGGCAGCAGGGTCATTTCAATGGTCCCCATCTGCATGCCTTCGATCATTTCCCGGGCACTTCCCAGCTGTTGGGACGGATAGATCTCCACGGTCATCCGGCCGCCGGAACCTTCCTCAATCAGCTCTTTAAATCTCAGAGCCGATGTATGGAACGGGCTGGTGGTGGTGTGGTCGTGGGCAAACTTCAGGACATAGGTCTCACCGGAATTAGCAGGGGCATCGCCACCACCGGACGGGGCATCGCCACCACCGGACGGAGCTTCCGCTGCACCGCCGCCGCATCCGGTCACGGTGCCCATCAGGAACAGTACCAGCAGGATCCAGCTTGCTTTCTTAAGCAGTCTCTTACTCATCAATTTACCTCCTCATAACAGCACATTTTGCGCCCGCCTCCCGCAGCGGGGGCCGGCAATCAGAGCATCAGGAAACAAAGGTCTTCTCTTTCCCTACCACTGTGTGCATTGGCATCAAACCTGTCTTTTTTGTATTCGTCGGTCCTTATGTCAGTCTGAGTCTGCTTATGCTTTCCGGGCTTCGGCCAGGGCTGCCAGCACCTTTTCCGGTGTTATGGGCAGCGAATGGATCCGGACCCCGATGGCATCGTATACTGCATTGGCAATGGCCACTGCGGTGGGGATAATGGCCCCCTCGCCCACTCCCTTGGCCCCGTAGGGACCCTTGGGATCATTGGACTCCACAATATAGGAGATGATCTCCGGTGAATCCACGGCTGTTGGCAGAAGGAACTTGGCAAAGGAAGGAGTCAGCGTTCTGCCATCCTTCAGGGCAACTTCTTCCATCAGGGCGTAACCCATTCCCTGAACCACAGCGCCTTCAATCTGCTGTTCCACGTTCATGGGGTTGATTGCCTTACCGACATCATGGGCTGCGGCGACCCGGACCACCTTAACCTGTCCGGTCTCTGTATCCACCTCCACATCGGCCACCTGGGTGGCATAGATGTATGTGGCGTAGGCATCCCCCTGGTTGGTCTCTTTGTCCACATCCGGTGTTGTGTTGTCATGCCAGGCAAATCCAATAAACCGCTTGCCCCGGAAATGGGCCTCCCAGGCCAGTTTTGAAAACGGCATACTGATGGAGTCCGGACTGGATCTGGAGAAGACCACATCCTTCTTGATGTCCAGATCCTCCACCGGTGTCTCGAGAATTTCTGCTGCCGTAACCAGAAGATGATTCCTGGCATCGTCGGCAGCCAGACGGACCGCCTCCCCGGACACAAAGGTCTGCCGGCTGGCAGAGCTGCACAGGGCGTCCGGTGTCATTGCGGTATCCGCACTGATGATCTTCACATGCTCATAGGAGATTCCCAGGGCCTCTGCCGCAATCTGGCAGAAGATCGAGTCGGATCCCTGGCCCATATCGCAGGCTCCACTGAGAACCGTAACGCTTCCGTCGTCGGCCACTTCCACCATGGCCGCCGAGTGGTCCGCCCGGTTAAATCCGTAGCCCACCCCGTACAGGTTGCAGCCGATTCCTCTTCCTCTTTTAATCATCCGACTCACACCCCTTCCATGGGTGGCTTTCCATATATTCCTGCGCCCGCAGGAGTGTGTCGTAAAAGCCGATACTTTCATTGAACACCTGGCCGGTGGCATTGGACAGTCCCGGTCTCAGGGCATTGATCATGCGGATCTCCAGAGGACTGATCCCCAGTTTCTCCGCCAGAATATCCATCTGGGAATCATGGGCAAAGGATGCCTGCAGGATTCCGAACCCCCGGTAAGGTCCACACAGAGTATTGTTGGTATATACCGCATAGGTGTCCGTCTTTACATTGGGGATATAGTACGGTCCTGCCAGGTGCAGCCCGGCTTTCTTGGTGATAAAGTGCCCGATGGAGCAGTAGGCTCCCTTATCGCTGTATACTGTCCCCTCCATGGCCAGCAGATGGCCGTCTTTAGATACCCCGCTCTTGATCCAGATCTTCATGGGGTGCCGCTTGGTGGAACAGACCATGGACTCCCGGCGGCTCCAGGTGACCCGGACCGGGCGACCTGTTTTCAGGGCCAGCAGGCTGGCCTGAATTTCCGTGGTGATGTCGTCTTTTCCTCCAAATCCTCCCCCGGTGACCATCTGGGTTACCCGTACATGGTTGTATGGCATATTCAACACCGGAGCGATCTGACGGCGGTCCCGGAAAGGATACTGGGTGGAAGTCAGCACATTCAGAGTGCCGTCATCCTCGAAGAAAGCCAGTGATGTTTCCGGCTCAATGTAGGCGTGGTCCACCCGCTGGGTCTCAAAGGTGTTCTCCACCACCAGATAGCTTTCTGCAAATCCGGCCTCCACGTCCCCTTTTCTCACCTTGGTATGCTGCATGATGTTTCCATCCAGCTGTCCCTCGTGAACCAGGGGAGCCCCTTCCTTAATGGCGTCTTCAATGGTATACACACCAGGCAGTTCCTCATAATCCACCCGGATTTTCTCCAGGGCGGCCTCCGCCTGCTCATCGGTCTCCGCAGCCACCAGGGCCACAGCATCTCCCATCATTCTTACCTTGTCAAAGGCCAGAACCGGCTGATCCTTAATAGACAGTCCGAAGGCATTTTCCCCGGGGATATCTTTGGCGGTGACCACGGCGTGTACGCCGGGCATTTTTTCTGCTTCCGAGGTGTCGATTCCCAGAATCCTGGCGTGGGGATACTGGCTGCGCAGTGCCTTCCCCACCAGAAGTCCCTTCATCTCCAGGTCCCCGGTGTACTGGGCGGTTCCCAGGGCTTTGCTGGTGGTATCCTTCCGGACCACCGGCTGACCCACAACGTTCAGTATGCTCACTTCTTCACCTCCCCGCTGGCAAGCCGTACGGCGTCCACAATCTTGGTGTATCCGGTGCACCGGCAGAGGTTTCCGGAAATTCCCACCCGGATCTCTTCCTCGGTGGGGTTGGGGTTCTTATCCAGCAGAGCCTTGGTGGAAAGCACCATACCGGGAGTACAGAATCCGCACTGAACGGCTCCCGCTTCCACATAAGCCTTCTGTATGGGATGCATTCCGTCGGACCCGTTCTTCAGGCCTTCCACGGTGGTTACTTCCTTACCCACCACCTGGCCCACCAGGACCAGGCAGGAGTCCACGGTATCCCCATTCACCAGAACGGTACAGGCGCCGCATTCCCCTTAAGAGCAGCCTTCCTTGGTTCCCTTAAAGCCCGCCACGTCCCGGATGAAGTCCAGAAGCCGCATGGACAGGGAGTCATCCGCCGGAACAGTTTTCCCGTTGATGTTCACACTGTATTTACTCAATGCAGTCTCCTCCTTCCGGGTTCACGATTCTTCTGAGAGCCCGGCCCAGTACTGCACCGGCAATCTCACTCTTATAGGCGGCCGTGGGACGGCTGCCCAGTTTTTCCTTCACCAGGGCCCGGATTTTCTCCTGGGCCTCAGAAATCACGTCCGGTGTCAGCTGTTTGCCGATCAGGAATTCCTCCACGGCATCCACCCGGTAGGCAGTGGTTCCCACAGCCCCCAGGGCAATGGCAGCATCTTCCACACCGGAATCCCGGGAACTGGTCAGCACCACCGCAATGTTGATCCGGGCAATGGCCAGAGCCTGGCGCCGTCCGATCTTTTCGAACACCATCTGCCGGCTTTCCTTCAGGGGAATCTCAATCTCCGTGAGAATTTCCCCGGGAGCAATGTCGGTCTGGTTGAGCCCCTTCATGAAGGACTCCACCGGCACCTTCCTGGTCATTCCGGCGCTGACAAGACTCAACTGGGCGTCCAGGGCCATCAGGGTGGGGACGGAATCCGCCGCCACAGCGCCGTTTACCACATTGCCACCGATGGTGGCCGTATTGCGGATCTGCGGGGATCCCACAGATCCGGCTGCTGCGGCCAGAGCCGGAGCATGTTCCAGTACCAGCGGACTTTCGGCAATCCGGGAAAACGAGGTCAGAGCCCCGATGATCAGGACGTTGTCCTCCACCCGGATACCCTGCAGCGCCTCAATATGACCCAGGTCCACCAGCATACCGGGTGACACTTCCTTCTCCCGGATCTGGATCACCAGATCGGTTCCCCCGGCCAGAACCCTGGCACCGGAATCCGCCATGAGTTTTACCGCCTCATCCACACTGCCGGGGATGGCATACGCTATCTGAGATAACAAATCATTTCACCTCCCTAACCTTATACACGACTAATCCGCCATCAGCATTTTGGGGGTATCAGTCATCAGCAGTTTCAGATCACTCTCCGGAAGCCCGCACTCAAACAGGCACTGGGCAAACACCCGGAGACTTTCGTGGGGCATGGGATTGTGTCTCTGACCGGCGTCACTGATGATGATCGCCTTGTCCGCCCCGATTTCCTTAATGGTGGCCGCCACCTGCTGTACCGTGGCGTAATGCCACATGGGGGACACCGTGCAGTCTCCGAATTCCGCCAGGGCACCCATATCCGTCAGTTCCTTAATCTCAGGAATGCTGAGATTGGGAACCTTGAAGTAGGGGTGGGTGATCAGGATCTTTTTCACCCCGATGGCCCGGGCCTCTTTCACCAGATCAAAGATCTCTTCTTTGGCCAGATGGCAGGTCCCCAGCACCGCATTGTGCTCGGCGATCAGTTTCAGCACCTGACGGGTATTTTCCGAAATGTTTCCATCCCGGTCGTAGATGGTGACCCCGCTTAAGTCCTCGCCTTCATCCTTACGGCCATCCTGGACGTCGTACTTTCCTTTGGATCCGTGGGCTTTGGCGTGGTTTTCCGCGTCGATGGTGGGCATCCAGACTTCTTTGCCCCCCATTCTCAGGGCCGCGTCCACGGCGGAGGGGTTGATCCCCCCCACATATTCATTGAGGACAATTCCTCCGTAGACTTTTATGTTTTCGAAACTCTTCTGCACGGCAGCCGCCCGGCTCACCGTACTTTCGTGGTGGCACTTCAGCATGATCCCCGCCAGTCCTGCCTCCTGGGCTGCGGCCACCACCTCAAAATCGTTGGCAATCCGCGGGAAGAGACAGGGATAGGTGTGCACATGCAGGTCGTAGGCGCCGGCCACGCTGATGAGTGTATCCATAGAAACCTCCAGTCTTTCTAGTCCACCATGGTGATAGCAGCCACCGGGCACATCTGCGGGCACAGTCCGCAGCCGTCACACAGGGAGGGATCCACTGTATAGGTATCTGAGCCTTCCTCGATGGCTCTGTAGAAGCAGACTTTCTTGCAGATGCCGCAGGTGGTGCATTTATCCGGATCGATGCTGGCGAATTTGGGCGGCAGCTTGGCCAGCTCTTCCACCGGAGCGATCCGGTCCAGGGCGATTCCCCGGATCTCATCAAAGGACTTGTAGCCCTTTCTATCCATGTAGTCTTCCAGATCCTTGAGGATCTTGGTGATCATGCTGTAGCCGTTCCACATAACTGCAGTACAGCTCTGTACGGTAGTGGCACCCAGCATGATGTACTCAACGATTTCCTTGTAACTCATGATTCCGCCCACTGCGGAAATGGGGATGTCCACGTTTCTGGCCACTTCAGTCAGGTGTCTCATGATAATCGGCTTGATGGCAGGTCCTGTATATCCGCCGTATCCTCTCAGGAAGGGCTCGCCGGTTTCAATGTCCACGCCGGCAAAGGAACGGATGGAGTTTGAAATGGTAACACCATCGCCGCCGGCTTCCTTGACCGCCTGGGCCACAGCCACCATATCGGTAACGTTGGGGGTCAGTTTCACCGTAAAGGGAATCTTGGCCGCCTGCTTGGCAATCTTGGTCTGCTGGTAGGTCAGTTCCGGGTCTTTCCCAATGTGCATTCCCACCGTGGACTGGGGCATGGGGCAGGAGACGTTCAGTTCCAGAATGTCAGCATATCCGGTAGCCTGGATCTCCTCCACCAGTTTGGCTGTATCTTCGGGGTCCGGCATGGCCAGGATGCTGATGTGCATGGTGGCGCCGCTCTTCTTGGCGATTTCCAGTTCCCGGTCAATCCACTGGTCCCGGGTAAACGTGGTAAACAGTTCCAGGTTCACCATCCCGACATTTTTGTTCTGGTACTTATGCAGATGAATTCTGCCATTACAGGGGTGGGCTGCCCAGTCCTGTCTGGGGCCGATGGTCTTGGGGATCACCCCACCGATACCAGCCTCACCGGCCAGCCGCATTCCCTCTCCATCCTGTCCCGGAGTGGCCGAAGCCAGAATCAGGGGGTTCCTGTAATCCACGCCACAGTAATTCACTTTCAGATTTGCCATTGTTCCATCACCTTTCCTTTTCCGGATTTCAAGCTCTTTGGGCTTTGACTCTAGAATTCGTTCCGGAGGGCCGGCTTCCTTTGGTCCCCTGTCACATGAGATTTCATATTTTTTCGTACAAAAAAGCCAACAGATACTGTCCAGGGGGAACAACCGGAATCTATTCTGTGCATTTCTTCACTTTCAGGTCAGCGACAGATAGAATACCCTTTATATCTTTCTTTCTGTCAGATACTCACGTTTCAAGAATACGCCGATTCTCCGGTTTGTATAGGGGACCCCCTGCAGCACGGATCACCGGCTATTCATTCCGGAATAGTTTAAACTGACCCGGATCCCCCGTCATTACGGGGTCCCTGAAGTCCACGCTAATTATATTCATTTCTGAATAATCCGTCCGGTGCTACGATCTGCCCCGGGTCCAGCAGCAACGGTCTCCGTCCTTACATTTCCGCAGTTTCTCACATAAGCTAAAAATAAGGTAT
>JAXGWN010000030.1:0-10197 GCA_040773285.1 Bacillota bacterium | reverse complement strand
ATCCAGCAGGTTGACAAAGAAGTCGTTGGTAAGCACTCCCGGCCGGTCCGTAAACACCCCATGGGCACTCCCACCATAGTTGGCACCCAGTACCCTCATGCCCCCTATCAGAACGGTCATTTCCGGCGCGGTCAGGGTCAGCAGCTGAGCCCGGTCCACCAGCAGTTCCTCGGCGGATACGGAGTACTTCGCCTTCTGGTAATTGCGGAACCCGTCTGCCTTCGGTTCAAGAACGGAGAAGGAGTCCCCATCGGTCTGCTCTTCCGTGGCATCGGTGCGGCCGGGAACAAAAGGTACTTCCAGATCCATACCGGCTTTCCGGGCAGCCTCCTCAATTCCGGCGCATCCCCCCAGAACGATCAGATCGGCCAGGGAGACTTTTTTTCCACCGGCAGCTGCGGCGTTAAATTCCTGCTGAATTCCCTCCAGCACCGAAAGAACCTTCTTCAGCTGCTCCGGCTGGTTTACCTCCCAGCTGATCTGGGGTTCCAGACGGATCCGGGCACCATTGGCCCCGCCCCGCTTGTCGGATCCCCGGAATGTGGAAGCCGAGGCCCAGGCGGTGGTCACCAGCTGGGATACACTGAGGCCGGAGGCCAGGATTTTTTTCTTCAGTTCAGAAACGTCGCTGTCCCCGATCAGTTCATGGTCCACCGGGGGCATGGGATCCTGCCAGATCAGATCCTCTTGCGGAACTTCCGGCCCCAGATAGCGGGACTTCGGTCCCATATCCCGGTGGGTCAGTTTGAACCAGGCCCGGGCAAAGGCATCGGCAAACTCATCGGGATGGTTCAGGTAATGCTTGGCAATCCTGTTGTACGCAGGATCCATCCGCAGAGCCAGGTCTGCCGTGGTCATCATGGGGGGATGGGTTTTGTCCGGATCGTGGGCGTCCTCTACTGTGGTATGGGCCTCCGGATCCGTGGGAACCCACTGCCAGGCTCCTGCCGGGCTCTTCACCAGATCCCAGTCATATTTGAACAGGGTCTCCAGGTATCCCATGTCCCAGGTGGTGGGATGGGGTTTCCAGGCTCCCTCCAGACCGCTTCCGATGGTGTCTCCGCCTTTTCCGCTGCCGAAGGTGCTCTTCCATCCCAGACCCATTTCTTCTATGGGAGCTGCCTCCGGCTCCCGGCCAACATGGGTGGCCGGGCCGGCCCCGTGGGTTTTCCCGAAGGTATGCCCACCGGCAATCAGGGCAACCGTTTCCTCATCGTTCATGGCCATCCGGGCAAAGGTTTCCCGGACGTCCCTGGCGGATGCCAGGGCGATGGGTTCCCCGTTGGGACCCTCCGGATTCACATAGATAAGCCCCATCTGCACGGCAGCCAGGGGGTTTTCCAGGTCCCGGTCCCCGGAGTAGCGTCTGTCTCCCAGCCACTCGGTTTCAGTTCCCCAGTACACGTCCTGCTGGGGTTCCCAGACGTCCTCACGGCCTCCCCCAAATCCGAAGACCGGAGCCCCCATGGATTCCAGGGCACAGTTTCCGGCCAGGATCATCAGGTCCGCCCAGGAAATCTTATTGCCATACTTTTTCTTAATGGGCCAAAGAAGTCTCCGGGCCTTGTCCAGGTTCACGTTGTCCGGCCAGCTGTTGAGAGGAGCAAACCGCTGGGTTCCGTCCGAGGCGCCCCCCCGGCCATCCCCCATCCGGTAGGTGCCGGCGCTGTGCCAGGCCATCCGGATGAACAGGGGACCATAATGGCCGTAGTCTGCCGGCCACCAGTCTTTGGAATCCTTCATCAGGGCGTAGAGATCTTCCTTTACTGCCTTCAGGTCCAGGCTTTCAAACTCCTTTTTGTAGTCAAAGTCCGGATCCATGGGGCTGCTGAGGGCAGAGTTCTGGTGCAGGACCCCCAGATCCAGCTGGTTGGGCCACCAGTCCCGGTTGCTGGTTCCGCCACCGGCCACCGGTTTTGCAGTGTGTCCGGTCACAGGGCATTTCATCTCATCCACCGTACATACCTCCTCCGTGTAAAATCAGAATTCAACAGGCATTCCCAGAGAATGCCTTGACTATATACATTCTTGTTATCAGTCCAAAAGTCCTTCCGGAGCTGCAACAAAATAGCAGAATTTTGTACATTCATCCCATGGATCCCCCGGCTCTTTGTGCAGAATATATCCGCTACCGGGATGGAACTTCCCCTATGCAGGAGTATAATGCAGATAGGAGTCAAATACACATGCGGGAGATGAGATCGTGAAACGGGAAAACAGACCGTCCGGCCGGCAGAAACGGGTAGGCACAGGCAGCGGCCGGGTTGAGCGGCGGGGGACCACCCCAGCCGCAGGATCCGGTGGGCCCGCCGGAGGACCCGGCGGCTTTTTCGCTCAGAAGCCCCGGCCCTCCGGACCGACAGACCAGCCCTCTTCATTTCCGGGCTTTGGATCCGCCCCGGCTCCCGGCCGCAGAAAAGCCGGCGGCCTGGGAAAACTGGTGGTAATGGTCCTGATTGCCCTGGCCGTCATGTACTTCATGTCCAGGATGGGAGGCGGCGGCCTCAGTCCCGGGGGAAACGGGATTCTTCCCGGAACGCCCTCAGGAACCGGACCCGGCACCTACGACCAGGGAGCCTATCCGGTGGACCGTACGGTTTCGGAGTCTGCCAGAGCCCGGCGGACCACCCTCCTGGGAGACGGACGGGACCGGACCACCATCATGGTCTATCTGCTGGGAACCGATCTGGAGTCAAGAAGCGGCATGGCCACCAAGGACCTCCAGGAGATGCTGGCCGCCGATCTGTCGGAGAACGTAAACATCATCCTGGAAACCGGCGGTACCGCCAGCTGGAAAAACGATGTGATGAAGAACTCCACCAACCAGCGGTACCGGATCAGTTCCTCCGGACTCAGTCTGCTGGAGGAAAATCTGGGGAAACGGTCCATGGTGGATCCTGCCACCCTGACGGACTTCATCCGCTACAGTCAGAGGAATTTTCCTGCGGAACGCTATTTTCTTCTGTTCTGGGACCACGGAGGAGGCTCGGTCTCCGGCTACGGGTATGACGAACATTTCAAAGGGGACACCATGACCCTGGATGAAATCGGCCAGGCTCTCGAAAATGCCGGCTGCACTTTCGACCTGATCGGTTTCGATGCCTGCCTCATGGCCACCCTGGAGACCGCCCTGGTGGCAGAACCCCACGCCGATTACCTGATCGCCTCGGAGGAACTGGAGCCGGGAATCGGGTGGCACTACACCGGCTGGCTGGACGCCCTGTCCCGGGATCCCTCCATGGCCACCATCGATCTGGGCAAGGTCCTGATCGATGACTACATCCGGGAAGTAAAGCGGCAGACCCCCGGCTCCCAGGCCACCCTTTCCCTGGTGGATCTGGCTGAACTGCAGGGCACGGTTCCCGGCAGCTTCCGGGAATTTGCCCGCTCCACTGCCGGCCTGCTGGAAACGGAGAACTACAGGCAGGTGTCCGATTCCCGGGCAGCCACCAAAGAGTTTGCTGCCTCCAGCCGGATCAACCAGATTGACCTGATCGATTTTGCCAGGAAACTGGACACCCCGGAATCCCGGGAATTTGCCGGGGTCCTGGGGAGTGCGGTAAAATACAACCGGATGTCCGATAACATCACCAGCGCCAACGGCCTGTCCATCTATTTCCCTTACGGGAAACTGAGCGACGTATCCACCATGCTGGACACCTACGATGAGATCGGCATGGATCAGGAGTACTCGGACGCCATCCGCAGTTTTGCCAACCTGAATGCCGGGGGCCAGATGGCCTCCCAGGGGGGCGGTCTGCTGGAAACCCTGCTGGGTGGAGGCGGCTCCTCCCAGGGGATCGGAACCCAGGTGATCGGCTCCCTGCTGAACGGCTTTCTCACCCAGGGAAACTTCTCCTCCCTGACCGGAGGGGATCCCCAGGCACCCCAGTGGCTGGAGCCGGAAACTGTGACCCAGTCCGCCCAGTATTACAGCGAAAATATGCTGGATCCAGCGGATATCGTCATAACGGAAAAAGAAGGGGAGAAAGTCCTGGCCCTCAGTGAAGAGCAGTGGGGACTGATCCAGAATCTGGAACTGAGTGTATTCATTGACGACGGGGAAGGGTTCATCGACCTGGGCCGGGACAATGTGTTCGAATACAACCGGGACGGAGATCTGCTGCTGGAATACGATGGAACCTGGCTGGCCATCAATGGCAGGATTGTCAGTTACTACCTGACCAGCCACGATGCCTACGGTGATACCTGGAAAACCCTGGGCCGGGTACCGGCCATGCTGAACGGACAGCGGGCGGACATCATCGTCAGTTTCGATCAGGACACCCCCTACGGGGAGGTTCTGGGTGCCAGGATCGTCTACGATCCCCAGTCGGAGACCCCCAACCTGCCCAAGGGGCTGGTGGAAATCCTTCCCGGCGACCGGATCGACTATCTGTGCGACTATTACACCTACCAGGGGGAATACACCGACACCTGGTACCTGGGAGATCCTGAACGGGCCACCGGGGACTGGTACATCGAGAACCTCCACGTCACCAATCTGAACTACCTGATGACCTACCGGATCACGGACATCTATGGAAACCATTACTGGACTCCCCCGGTCAACGGCTGAGTCCGGAGACCAGGGAGGCTGCCATGACCATTGAAAAAATCCTGTCCGGACTGCTGGAATACGTCCTCGAACGGGAACCATATTCCCGTCCGGACACGGACCGGTATCTTACCCTCACCGGAGGGATCCTGCGGATCCGGACGTTTGAAAAAGATGAATACCTGACCCACATGGGGCTTCCCCTGGATGTCATCCTGATTCATCTGGACGGCCCGGTTTCCGTATACAAATACAGTCCGGGGGGAACCGGCATCCGGGGAGAAATTTCGGAGCCTCCCCAGATCTATGGCCTGTATGAGGCCCTGAACGGAATCCCTGAGTATGGTGTCTCCCTGCAGGCTTCCGGGCAGGTGCACTGTGCGGTCCTGCCACCATCCCGGTTCCTGAGTGCCCTCCGCAGTGATCCCTCCATTGCCCTGGCCTCCCTGACCCTGCTGGCCCGCTTCACCGACCGGATGCTGAACCGTCACGACCGGCTGACCCTGAACAGTCCTTACCAGAATCTGGTGATCCATCTGTTTGAAAACAGTGTGGGCCGCCCGCTGCCGGTGGTGATTCCCGGCACCAAAAACGGACTGGCTGCTCTTCTGAACATTAGCAGCAGGACCCTCTACCGGCTGCTGGACCGGCTGGAGGAGGAGGCCCTGATCGAGCGCCGCAGGGGAAAAATCATCATAACCGGAAAGACCTTCCCCGCCCTGGAGGCGGCCGTACGTCTCTGCCGGCAGGGACTTAAGGATTCCTGAACCAGCGGACGCAGGACCTGCTGATATGGACATGAAACAAAGAAGCGGCGGGGCCTCTGAGGTTCCGCCGCTTCTTTGTTTTCTGCATAACCATTCATTATTTTCCTGCCTTGTTCCGGCCCTTTCTCAGGTGATGACCACCCGGGAAAAGCCTTTTCCTTCGGCCAGCCGCTTCAGTTCCTCCATCTGCTTCAGGTCCGGCACCTTCCAGTCCGAAGCCTCCCCCCGGACCCCCACCAGTTTTCCGGCCCGGGCCAGTTCCACGGCGTTCTGAAGGACCGTCTCGTTTCCATGTCCCACCAGATTCCGGTGAAACTCCGGATCCGTCCCCTTGATGTCCAGCATCACGCCGTCGGTAACTTCCATGAGTCCTTCATCCCAGGCGATGGGGAGGCCGCCGTTGGTGTCCATCAGGGTGGAAAGACCCCGGTCTCTGGCCAGCCGGAACAGTTTCACCAGGAAGTCCCTCTGCAGGGAACACTCCCCTCCGGAAACCGTGATTCCCCGGATAAAGGGGATATTTCTTTCCACCCTCTCCATCACCTGCTCCGGCGTCATTTCCTTCACCCTGGGAGTTGAAAAATATGGACAGTTCCGGTAACAGGCTCCACAGTCGATGCAGCGGCTGTCATCCCAGATCACCTTCCCGTCCTCTATGGAAAGGGCTCCCTGCCTGCAGAAGGGGACACAGATCCCGCAGTGGATGCAGGGGCGGATGGTTTCCGGATTGTGGCAGTAGGCACAGTGGAAATTGCATCCCTGGGAAAAGATCACGGTCCGGTTTCCCGGGCCATCCACAAAACTGGCATCGATGATATGGTTTACCGGGGCTTTCATAGGGATTCGGTCTTCCGGTCCAGGGCTTTCTGGTTCCGGGAGGCATACAGCCCCCAGGTGGCATTGGCCTGCCCCACGGCTTCGCCGGAGGCCAGTTTTTCCATATCGGATTTCTTCACCAGGTACCCGGTGACCCGGACCACGTCGCAGTCATCGGAGTAGGTGGAAAAATACTGCATCCCCTGATCAAAGCTTCCCTTCACGATGTCCAGGATCGCCGGTATGTTGTTTTTGGCTGTCTCATCGAAGGGGAAAATATCCCCCACCCCGCTGGGAAAATACTTCTGGAATCTGCATTCGTGGCGCAGATGGGAATACAGATCCGGCTCCTGGCCGATGGCAATCCGGATGCCCGGGGTGATCCCGATATCGGAGTCAATGCCCACCTGGGCGTGCAGCAGGAAATGGTGTCCGGTCACATCGCAGTACTGTGATTCAAACTCCTCCAGGTGCCGGTTCAGGGCGGACAGAATCCGGTGGGACAGCTGGTCTGCCTCCGGACATTTTCCATAGCTGCCCTCAATTCCTTCCTTGGCCAGCAGGGTATTGACGCATTCATTGAGGCCCACGATCCCCACCATCCCGGTGAAGTTTTCCAGCTTCAGAAATCCTTCCTTCACCAGAAAACTGGAAGTGAAGAAGTGGCTTTCCTCCACCATATAGCGGATTTTCTCCTCCATAAAACCGGCCAGGGCATGGACGGCCCGGGGCAGAATCTCAAAAAATTCCTCTGTATTTCCGGCCTTTTCGGCTATCCGGCTGATCATCACCCGGGACAGGGTGAAGGTCCTCCTGCCAGAGGCAGGGCGTTATAACAACTGGAAATTCCATAAGGAAACGGATTGGCCTCCTGATAGGCCCGGAAGTTGGCAAAACTGGACTTGGCACACAGCAGGGAGCCGGACCGGTCATTCTTCATGCTTTATTAAGTTTCCTGGCACCCTCAGATACCGGAAGAGAATTTTCCGGGGACCGGAAAGGCTGTCCCCGGTCCGCCGGATCTCCTCCCGAAGACTCTCCACCACCAGTTCCCGCTCCGGACGGGTGAGGGTGTGCTGACTGAAACGGGCTTTTTGAATCCGTTCCATAGCCTCAGTTCCCACAGTTCCCCCCCAGGGCTTAAGTTCCTGGAAGTACCCGTAGGCCAGCACGGCAGCCCGGTTGTTGTCCGCTTCCTCCATAAACCGATTCCAGCGGATCCGCAGGACTGCCCGCCAGACTGGAATCAGAAGCCCAGCCAGCAGGAACCACCATCCGGAAAGTCCACTTCCTCCGTTGCCGGGTTCCTCCCCGGGCTGGGGCTCTTCCGCTTCGGCAGGCGCCTGTCCATTGGCGGGATCCGCCGGTTCCTGCGGCTCTTCGCCGGGAGTCTCCCCGTCTCCGGGGGAAGAGGGCTCCGGCAGAACCTCCTCCTCAAATGCCGCCGCCGGGGTTGCCTCCACCGGGTGCCATCCGTACCCGTCCAGATAGATCTCCACCCAGGCGTGGGCGGCAGAGTCCGGCACCAAAGCCATTCCTGATTCATCCGCCAGGGCGGTATAGCCGCTTACGTACCGGGTGGGAATACCCTCCATCCGCAGCAGCAGGGCTGCGGCGGTGGCATAGTGCATGCAGTAGCCCCGGCCGCTCTCCAGCAGAAAGTATCCGGCAAAATCCTCCTGCACCGGAGTGTAGGGAGTCTGAGCGTCGTACCGGGTATGCCTGTCCAGAAGCCAGACGGTCCGGGCGGCGGCCTGCAGGGCCTCTCCCCACCGGGAATCCGGGAAATTCGGAAGATACAGTTCCTCCGTCTCCTCCTCCACCTGCGTCCTCCACTGTTCCAGTTGCGCCCTGGTGGTTTCCGGCACCTCCAGATAGTTCCGGTATACATACTGCCGGTACTCTTCCTCCCGGGCGGCCAGTTCCCCCTGGAGGATTCCGGCCTCTTCCGGCCGGGCCAGGCGGAACAGGGCCGTATAGCCGGCCACGTTCCGGTCTGCCTCCAGATACAGATCTTTTTCCAGGGATACACTGAAATCCCCTCCGCCGGCAATTCCCGCCGGCTGGTAGGGATAGTATATCAGGGTGTCCGACAGACCCATCCTGGTGATCACCGCAGAATGGATCTCCTCCTCCGGCAGGGTGATGGCAGGGAAGAACAGCTGCAGGGCCTCCTGTCCGTAGGGGGGCAGCTCCGCCAGAGTCTCCCGGTCCGGAGATTCCCAGGCCGTTTCGGTATAAACTGCGGCGGCGTCCCCCCGGAGATAGAGCCGTTCCCTGACCCCGGTATCCACCTGCAGCACCGTGCGGCCGGTAAATCTCCGGGGCCCGGCGGAGGTCAGATCCACGCTGCCCCGGCCTCCCGGGGGACTCAGGGCAGGATCCTGACCCAGCAGGGACACCACCCGGTCGCCCGCCCGGTACAGGCCCTGCCGGGCCGATACGGTCCAGCCGGGAGGGCTGTACCCTTCCGGGGGCCCCAGAAAGACCAGAAGAAACATCGTCCCCAGCAGGATAGGATAGATCCTGAGAATCAGCCGGCCTCCCCCCGTCCGGTCCCGGCGGGCCGCCGGATGGACCAGCAGCAGGGTGATCCACAGGGCACAGACCGGAAGAAGTGATGGCCAGTGGGGGGGAAGTTCTGCCAGAAAGGCCGGAAGGGTCACCGGCAGGGTAAAAAGCAGCACCAGCCAGAGATTCCGGCGGCGGATGGCCTCTCCCAGGGCCAGGGCCAAAAGGATGGTCAGGGCCACCAGAAACCAGGTGACGTACAGGGTCCCATCCGGACCAGGGGGATCATACAGGGGAGGCCGCACCCCGGGAAAACCGGTGGCCTCTGTCAGTACTTCCGCCACCTGGGCATACACCCCATAGCCTCCGGCCACCAGAATCCACCGGTGAACCCAGGCAGTGGGAAGCCCTCCGGCCGCCAGAAGAAGTACCAGATACCGGAGGGTTCCGGGCCTGATCATAAAAAGGCTTACCAGCGCTGTCATCCCCAGGGCTGCCCCCGTCAGAAGAAGCGGCTCCGTTACGATCCGGTAGGTTCTCAGGAAAAACAGAAGGATTCCAAAAAGACCGGAGACCAGCAGAAGTCCGTCGGCCGGGGTACCTCCCCTGGCGTGTCTGTTTCCCCGTCTCATAATTCTTCCCCTCCCGGCTCCACGGTGTACACCGGACCGTCAAAGGAGGAAGTCCTCAGTTCTCCTTCCGCCTCCGGAGAAGCCCAGATCCCCAGGGCCTCCTGCCAGAATTCCTGCAGGTCTCTCCCGTCCTCCACCAGTTTTTCCACCATGGTGTCTTCTTTGCTGATTCCGGCAATCCGGTGGGATATTCCCCGGATCAGCAGGGCCTCCGAAAGCCCCCGGACCCGGTCCAGGGTCCGGTTCAGTTTCCCCCGCTCTCCCCGGTGTCCATAGACCAGGACCAGGGGCTGCCCGGATTTCTGCAGTTCCCGGACCACCAGCTGGTCCCGCTTTCCGGAAAGTTTCCAGTGGATGTGGTGCAGCCGGTCCCCGGGCCGGTAGTCCCGCAGTTCCCAGTCCTCTCCGGCGCCCGGTGACCGGCTTCCTTTACCGGAGGAATGTTCCCCGAGAATCTGTTCCAGGAGAGCCTCCGGCTCCCGGGGGGCGGGAAGCACCAGGGCCTCCACCGGGTCCGGGCGCCAGAGGGGCAGCACAAAAAGACCCGACAGATCGGCAAGTCCTGCCCGCCGGACCCTCAGGCGGATCCGGCCGCAGTCCCCGGTGGGAAAGGAAAGACTTCGGGTTCCTCCCCGGGCCAGTCCCTCCAGCCGGATTTCCTGAGCATCCCGGTCCCCGGTGAGAAGATTTTCCCGGTTCAGCTGCAGCTTGAGCCGGTGGAGAGGAATCCCCCCGGGGTTACGGATTTCCAGAAGCCAGGAACCTTCCTCACCCCGGAGACATTCCCCGGGGTGAGCCCTCAGAGTGATTCCGGTGCCCCGGTGCAATATAAGGCTCATAAGAAGGGACACCGGAGGGAAAAATACGGTCAGCAGGAAAAGAAAATGGGCGATGTACCCATCGTGGAAAATCT
>JAXGWN010000029.1:0-10235 GCA_040773285.1 Bacillota bacterium | reverse complement strand
TCCAGAACTCCCGCATTGATGGTGGTATCCTTCAGGGCATATTCATACTGGTCTTTGGCAAATTTCAGGGCGTCCTCTCCCCAGGAGGCGGTCTGGGTGTACATGCGTTCCAGAACGGTCTTTCCCCGGGCCACCAGGCCTGAAGTCATGTCTTTGGTGGAGGCCAGCATACTGTTCACTTTGGGGGCTTTCCCCAGGGCCACCGCCAGTTCGTCCAGGGATTCCTTCCCGGCGGAATAGAGTTTGTCCTTGATGGACCCCAGACTTCTGGAAAAGGGCTCCATAATTTTTTTCCCGAAATCAGCCGTGCTGGTCAGTTTCCTTCCCAGGTACCCGGTCAGCTGATCATTGGCTTTTTTCAGGGCGTTTTCCGCCACTTTGGAACTGCCCACCCCGGCCATGACCACGTCCACCAGGGCGAGAGCCGTCTCTCCGGTGCTGGCCTTGGGATCCATAAGTTTCATGGCGGACTTTCCGCTGCTGGTGACCATGCCGGCCACAAAACGGCTGCCGGCCATAATGGTTCTTCCGCTGACCGAATCCTTTCCGAGAATCCCCAGGGCCACTTCCCCCACTACGGATTCTGCCCGCTCAATGAGCCGGATCCCGTTGTTGATGGCCTCGCTGCCGGCCTCCCCGCTGCGGATCCTTCTTCTTTCCTCTTCCTCCACCCGGCGGAATTCCTCATCCACGGCTTCCGCATCCAGTTCGTATTCCTGCGCTGCCTTTTTGAAGGCATATTTGTAGACCTGGGTGGAGGCCTTCTCGATCAGCATCCCCGGCAGTTTGGTCACCGCATCCTTAATGGTCCGGAAAAAGCCCCGGGCCACCGGCTTTTCCGGATCGTTCCGGGGATAGCTGACCTCCAGGGATTCGGCTGCCTTTTCCAGGGCCGCGGAACCCCGGGGAGAATCCGCGGCGGCGTAGGCCGCCGGAATCCAGGAGGTGGCAATTTCCGTTTCCAGTCCGTAGGTGGAGGCCAGATCATCGGCCAGGATCAGGGACAGCTCCCGCTGCAGGCTGGTGCTGAGAACCGCTGCATTAATGTCGTCCTCAGTAAGCCCCTCCCGGGGCGTGAGGTTTTCCATCCCCTCCCGGACTGACTCCAGCTGGAAGATTCCATCTTCCAGCATGGAAAGGGCAAAATAGGCATCCGCCCGTTCCAGATCCTCAAATCTCTTGGAGGTTTCCGCCATATGGAGAAGCGCGTCCTCCAGCAGCCAGTCATCCTCTTCCATATTGGCCAGACTGCTCCGCATCTGGTCTATACTGGAACTCATCAGGGAAAACCGGGGATCTCCGGCGGCATGATTCTCCAGGACATACCCGTCCTGGATGATCCGGGCCGCCTGTTCCAGTCCCAGGCGGGTCAGTTCCATCCGCTTGACCACCAGGTTGTAGTCGTTCCAGGCCTGGGTATAAGGATCGGCAGACGACTCCATCAGGGTTTCGATCTGGGCCACCAGCAGGGAGAGTTTCACCATGTTGTCCCCGTAGTCCCGGGCCATAATTTCTGCCAGGGCGGCCACGTCCGCGTCCTCCCGTCCCAGGGTCTGCCAGGCAGACAGTACAGCAGACTGCATATTGTCCACATAGTAGAGAAGAGACTGGATGTTCATCCAGGCCGCCTCGGACTGCCGGAGCATATCCGCAACCTTCTGATCCCGCCGCTCCAGATAGGGCTGCCAGGCCGGTTCCTCCCGGAGATACTCCGGCATATACAGGGGACTGGCGGCCAGGGCGTCGTTCAGGGTTTCCTCCTGTACCACGGGGCCTCCCCCTTCCCGTGACGCCACCCCGGCGTCGGGGTCACAGGAAGTAAGCATAAGGCCATTGAGGAGAAGGGCCATACTTAGAATCCAGATTATTTTCCGTTTCATGCTGCGCTCCTTTCCAGGTATGGACGGCTCCCGGAAGGCAGTCATCCGTTCTGTATATCCGGTCGGATTTAATTTCCGTTTGTTAAGAGTTCTCCCTGTCTTTACCGGATTCCTCCATAAATCTCCCTCAGTATCCGGCCCAGCTGTTCTCCCATCCCGGCAGCCAGTTTCTCTCCGGTTTCCGCCCGGGAGGCCCGGGCGTCCCCGATAATCCCGGTTTCCGAGATCTCCCGGGTCAGCCAGCCCTTGTTGCCGGCGCCAAAATCTGCCGTGCAGTTCAGTTCCTCCGGAGTGAGCCCGCCCGGATCCGCCACCAGTTCCGGCGTCCAGTGCATCAGGAGGGAGGTCTCGATTTCCCCTCCGTGGCACTCACCGGACAGGGGAGCCTCAATCAGGGGCTCTGCAAAACTGAAAAACCGGGAGGCCCACAGATCCACGTTCCAGATCCGGATCCCCAGGTCCCGGTACAGTTCCTGACTGATTCCCTGCAGGATGGCCGTGTTTCCCCCGTGGGAATTGAGAAGCAGAAGATGCCGGAATCCGCTGTCGGCCAGGGAGGCGGCCACATCCCGGATCACCCGCTGCAGGGTATCCACACGGAGACTTATGGTTCCGCAAAACCCTGTATGCTCCACCGAGTTTCCGTATTTCAGGGATGGGAAAATGAGAAGTTCCCCGTCATTTTCTCCCCATACCCCCTCCAGTGCTCCCAATGCACCGTCCAGGATCAGATCGTCGGTGCCCAGGGGAAGATGATGCCCATGCTGCTCCAGGGAACTGACCGGCAGAATGCACAGGGTATGCTGCCGGTCCAGCCGGTCTGCCTCCCTCCAACTGATTTCTGCGGCTCTTCGTATCATGCCTGTTCTCCTCTCTTTTTCCTGCTATTATTTTTTCCCAAAGAAAGCGGTTTGTCCACTATGAGCTCCCCTTTCACTTCCGGACACCTATCTGCTGCTTCCGGGCAATACGTTTCTCCCATATTCAGGCAGCGGCCTGCCACTGCCTGAAAATCCGTCTCTGGGCCCTCCGGAGACGGATTGAGGATCTGATTTTCCGGTTCTGCCACATATCCGGGACTTCCCTTCCGGGAAAAGTGTTCCCGCCCCCAACATGATCGAGTGAGTCAAAGGACTTCCTGTCGCCCTATAGAAGTGCTCCTGCAGAAAGGGATCACCACAAGGGAGTATCATCATATAGCCAGGAGGGGGGTCCGTTTTCTGCGGGCTTTTTTTGTGGTCATCCCCCTGGGAGGGATTTGTATGACACTGCCAGCACCGTTTCCTCTGCTGGGCGTCAACATGCTCTATGTGGCCTTCGTGCTGTTCATTATCGCCCTGTATCTCCAGGGCAAGGTGGGGGCCAAGGAGACCGGCGCCATGTGTATTCTCACCGGGAGCATTAACACCATCATTGCCCTGTACAACGGTCTCATCATGGGAGACACCGCCAGCATGGGCGGAGGACTTCTGTTTGCCTTCACCTATCTGTTTTTCGCCTTCAATATCTTCTCCAATGCCGACACCTACACCGGCCTGGGCAACTATGCCCTGGGGGTGACCATTACCACACTTCCCTTCATCTACGTGAACTTCATGGCCGGCGCCGGGATCCTCACCTTCTTGTGGATCATGTGGGGCCAGTTGTGGTTCTTCTTCTGGGTGGCCAACGGCCTGAAAAAGGAAATCACCAAATTCCTGGCCATTAACACCTATCTTGTGGCCATCGCCAATTTCATTATTGCCATCGGGTTCATCTTTTCCTGGATCTGATTCCGGGAATCAACCGGAAGGAACGTGATGTTATGAGTACCCATATGCCTGGTGCCGGTGTCCCGGAGGACGTGCGGCAGCGGGTCTTTGCGGCCTGCGACAAACTGGCCGGAAAAACCACGGAACTGCTGGCCGATCTGGTCCGGATTCCCAGTGAGAACCCCGGCTACAAGTACGATGAAAAGATGTACCGGGGCCGGGGATACACCGACCTCTACGATGAGCCCATTACCCGGGGCGGGGAAACCCGGGTGGCAAAATTCCTGGAGCCGGTCCTGAAGGACTTCTGCCATGAAACCCGGCTGGTGGCCAAGGATCCCTTACGGTCCAACCTGATCGGGTTCATGGGGTCCGGCGGTGGTAAGTCCCTGGCCCTCAATGCCCACATCGATACAGTGCCCACCGGACCCCATGAGGGCTGGACGGAAACCGGCGGGGATCCCTTTAATCCTGTAATCAAAGACGGCCGGATGTACGGCCGGGGCACCACCGACGATAAGGGTCCGGCGGCCGCCATTGTGGGAGCCGCCATGGCCATCCACGAGGCGGGGCTTAAGCCGGCCGGTCAGCTGCAGCTGCACCTGACCGTAGGGGAAGAAACCGGCGAAGGAGAAACCTTCGGCCCCGGCTGGTTCATCCGCCAGTACCCGGAACTGAAAACCGATGCCTGCATCGTGGCGGAAGGCTCCAGCCCCCCCTACCGGCTGGGGGTGGTCACCACCTCCAGCGGGGTCAGCTGCCTGAACGTCACGGTCACCGGGAAACCGGTGCACGCCGCCATGCGCTACCGGACCATCCGGTCCGGCTATGAGGGCGAAGAGGTGGGGGTTAACGCCATCGACAAGGCCATGAGGATCTACCGGGCCCTGTATGAACTGGAACAGGAGTGGGCCCTGAAAAAGGATGCCTCCGGCCTGTCCCCCCGGGGCTTTGCCTGCATTCCCATCGGCTGGGTCCACGGAAATCCCTCCGGCATTGAGCTGCCCTTCTTCGTGGCCGATCACTGTGAACTGGGCATGGCGGTCTGGCGCTATCCCCTGGAAAATCTGGAGGAAGTAAAGGCCGAGGTGAACCGGGTGATCTGGAGTGCCGCGGAAAGCGACCACTGGCTGAGGGAGCATCCCCCGGAAGTGGACTGGTGGTATGACTGGCCGCCGTTTCACATCGGTCACGACCATCCTCTGGTGCAGACGGTGTCATCCGCCTACAGCCGGGTTCTGGGGACGGAAGCCCCCTACATGGCCTGGCAGGCGGTCACCGATGCCCGCTGGTATGAGGACCAGGGGGTTCCCTCCGTCCTGATCGGCCCCGGGGACTACCGGGTGGCCCACGCCTTCAATGAGTGGATTGCCCTGGATGAGATCCCGGATGCCATGAAGATTTACGCTCTGGCCGCCCTGGACTGGCTGGGGTATGAGGAGCGGTAGGCGTTCCTCGCCTTCCGCAGAAAGGAGTATGTCATGGATGCCAAAGCAAAGGAAAGTGTGTTCCGCCAGATTGATCTTCTGAAGGACGATCTTCTCAATCTGGTGATTGAAACCGTGAAGATCCGCAGCATCAATCCCACCTACACCGGAGTCAGTTACGAGGAGGAACTGGGGGGCGAAACCCGGGTCAACGAATATGTGAAGCCTGTAATGGAAAAAATCGGGCTTACCACCGACCTGTTTGAGCAGGAAAAGGGCCGGGCCAACCTGGTGGGAACCCTGAAGGGTTCCGGGGGCGGCAAAAGCCTGATCTTCAACGGGCACGTGGACGTGGTGCCCCCGGGACCGGACGATCAGTGGACCGTGGCCGGGCCCTGGAGCGGCGAAATCGTAGGGGACCGGATTTATGGCCGGGGTTCCTGTGACATGAAAGGGGGCAATGCCGCCGCCATCATGGCTCTCAGGGCCATCCGGGAGGCCGGCATCACCCTGAAAGGCGACGTTACCATTGAGAGCGTCGTGGGCGAAGAAATGATGAACACCGAGGCCGGCACCGGGGCCGTGATTGACCGGGGCTACAAGGCGGACGCCGCCGTGGTGGTGGAGCCCTCCGGGCCTCCCTACCGGCTGGGAATCATCCCGGCCTCCCCGGGAGTCTTCTACATGGTCTGCACCATCCGGGGGAAAGCCGTCCACGCCTCCATGCGGGATGAACTGGTCCGGGCCGGTGGTGGCGGAGCCGCCATCGGGGTCAGCTCCATCGACAAGGCCATGATCATCTATGAGGGCCTCCGGCAACTGGAGGAACAGTGGGGCCAGACCAAGAGTCACCCCATGTTTACCCGTCCCGGACATTTCACCTTGCATCCCGGGGTGGTGACCGGAGGACCCAACGGGGCCTTTGTGATCTCCGAGGAAAGCACCCTGCACTATGCCATCTGGCACTCCCCCTATGACACACCGGAACAGGTGAAAAAAGAGGTGGAGGATCAGATTGCCCGGTTTGCAGCCACGGATCCGTGGCTGCGGGAGAATCCTCCCACCGTACAGTGGCCCCTGTGGTGGCCTCCCTACGATGTGGATCCGGAATCTCCCATCTGCCGGACCCTGGCTTCCTGTGTGGAGGAAACCCTGGGAGAGCCGGCAAAATTCTACGGCTTTGCCGCCGTGGACGATGCAGCCTTTCTGAACCGGGCGGGAATCCCGGCGGTCTCCATCGGGCCGGGGAGCCTCACGGTTGCTCATGCCCCCAATGAGCATGTGGAGATCCGGGAACTTCTGGACTGCGCCCGGATTTACGCCCTCACCATGCTGGAGTGGTGCGGGTTCTAACCTCCTTCCGGCCGGCTTTCCCGGCCGGAAAAAAGTCAGGGACCACCTGGCGGCATGCCGCCGGGTGGTCCCTTCCTTATTTCTTTTCCTTTTGTTTCCTTCTCCTGGCGGGTTTCCGCCAGGAACCGCCTGCCGGTCCCCGCCTTAAACTGAGGAGAAAAAGGCAGGTTCCCGGCAGGGGCTTAACGGCCCGTGCCGGACGGACCGGCGCTGCTGCAGGCGGCGCCTGCAGCGCATTCCCGGCTGTAGGGGCATCCGGTGCACTGGATGCCCTTTTTCTTATCGGTACGGATCTTTCCGGCGGCCAGGCCCAGGATGGCGGCCACCACCAGAAGAACCAGTAGGTTACCAAACATATCAGGCAGCCTCCTTTGAGGTGTTAAGGGATGTCCGTCCCCCCCGGCCCATAAACCAGGCCAGGATGGCGGCGTAGGCGCCTACGGCGATGAGTCCGGGAATCACCCCGGAGCCCAAGGCTCCGGTTGTCAGCAGGGTTCCCGCCTGGTAGACCAGGAAGGCCAAGGAGTAGCCCATTCCGAACTGGAACCCGATGCCGGCCCACAGCCATTTGCGGCTGTCCATTTCGGCGTTCATGGCCCCGATGGCTGCGAAGCAGGGGGGCGTGAACAGGTTGAACATCAGGTAGGACAGGGCGGCCACGGAGGTGAGCCCCATGATGGAGGCCACGTCGGCGGCTCCTGCGACCAGGGCCAGTTCTTCGGTGTTAATGAAGTTGCTGATGCCATAGACCACGGCCAGGGTGCCCACCACGTTCTCCTTGGCGATAAAGCCGGTGATGGCGGCGGCAGCCAGCTGCCAGGCTCCGAATCCCAGGGGGATCAGGAGAAGGCCGAAGGGTCCGGCCAGGGAGGCCAGGATGCTGGTGTGGGCCATCCCTTCCGGCACCACCTGCAGATTCCAGGTGAAGGTCTGCATGATGTGGATCACGGCGTTACACAGAAGGATGATGGTGGCTGCCTTCACCATGAAGGCTCTGGCCCGGGACATCATGGACAGGAAGGCCCGTTTTACACTGGGGATCCGGTATTCCGGCAGTTCCATGATGAAATAGGTCTTCACGGCGCTCTCTCCGGTGATTTTCCGGACGATCAGGGCCCCCAGGACAATGATGGCGATCCCCACAAAGTACATGGAAGTTCCCACCCAGGCGGCGTCTTCAAAGAAGACGCCGGCGAACAGGGCAATGACCGGCAGTTTGGCCCCGCAGGGCATGAAGGGGGTCAGCATGGCGGTGGTGCGGCGCTGCCGCTGGTCCCGGATGGTCCGGGTGGCCATGATCCCGGGAATGGCGCAGCCGGTCCCGATGATCATGGGAATGATGGAGCGGCCGGACAGACCCACTTTCTTCATGAAGCGGTCCATGACGACGGCTACCCGGGCCATGTAGCCCAGGTCCTCCAGCAGGGCCAGAAGGAAGAACAGGACCATGATCAGGGGCAGAAAGCCCACCACGGCGCCGACTCCTCCGATGATGCCGTCCAGCAGGAGGGCGCTGAGAAGCGGGGATACCCCTTCTCCCATGAGGCCTTCCACGTATCCGTAGAAGCTGTCGATGCCGGCCACCAGGAAGTCGGCCAGGAAGGGTCCCAGGTAGGTCTGGGAGATGGCAAACACCAGATACATAATGGCGGCAAAAATGGGGATCCCCCAGAACCGGTGGGCCACCACCCGGTCGATGGCGTCCTGGCGGGTCTGGCGGTGGCTGGCCACGTCCCTTTTTTCGACTTCCCGGACCAGGCCGTCCACGAAGGCAAAGCGTCTTCGTTCCACGTCTTTGGATAATTCTCCGCCTGCCTCCTCCCCCGCCAGGAAGGGGGCCTTCTGCCCCTTTCCTGCCACAGCGGACGCTGTGGCGATCAGGTCGTGAAGCCCCCGGCCCTGCAGGGCAGAGGTTTCCACCACCGGGCAGCCCAGGCGGGCGGCCAGGAGATCCGTTTCAATCCGGATGCCTTTCTTTTCCGGCAGATCGCTTTTGTTGAGGGCTACCACCAAGGGGATGCCCAGTTCCAGCAACTGGGTGGTGAAGATCAGGCTCCGGCCCAGGTTGGTGGCGTCCACGATGTTTATGATGACGTCCGGACTTTCGTTTTTTACGAAGTTGCTGGTGATGCTTTCCTCCGAGGTGAACGGGGAGATGGAGTAGGCTCCGGGCAGGTCCACCACCCGGACAGGCTCTGAAAAGCCCCTCAGTTCCTTTTTTACGTCTCCTTCTTTTTTGGCCACGGTGACGCCGGGCCAGTTGCCCACATGTTCGATTTTTCCTGTTATGGCGTTGAACAGGGTGGTTTTCCCGCTGTTGGGGTTTCCTGCCAGTGCGATTCTCATACGATCCTCCCAAAAGATAATGTGTTTCCAGATCCCTCTGGAGTAAATACAAATTTGTTAATAGAGACTAACTCCATCGTCAAAAAAATTTGGGTTCTTTAACAATATGGTGGGCGAGTAATATTGTGTTCCGAAGTTGATCTTTAAGGTTAGTTTACCCGGTATTGTATCAAACGGGTCGCTCTGGAAAGATTCTTAAATCCGAATGCAATATTTTTGGCCTGCTTAATGGTCCGGTTCGCACGCTCCATTGCCCCATTTGAATAGGGATGATCAAACATATTGATGATCTCAGTATGCCAGTTCTCCAGGCTCCTATAGGCCTTCTGAAACTCCGGCAGTTCTGCCAGGTCAATATACTCTTTGAAGGCAGGCAGCAGACTCAGATAACTGCTGCTGTCTCTGCAGCGGAAGAGTTCCAGAGCCATTTCCTTCGCCTGATGTAGAATGCTCAGTTCTTTATTGTCTGCCAGCAGGGCTTCCAGGCGGGCCTGTCCCCGGGCATCCAGTTTGTGTCTGGCTTTCGTCAGTAATTTCCAGTTTCCGCAGGTACGTTTCTGTTGCCGCCTGGCCAGTTCAATTCGGGACCGGGCAAATGCCCATGAGAATTGCCGTACCACGTGGAACCGGTCCGTCAGCACCTTGGTCTCCGGAAACAGGTCATAGGCTGCGCGCCGGTAGGGTTTCCAGAGATCCTGTGTAAACGTCTGTATCCCAGTGTAATGGGTCCCCAGATAGTCCTGGATCTCCCGGACCTGTCTGGTTTTTAAGATATCCAGAATCTGTTTTGTGTCGGAATCCATGATCACAAACTGATAGTTGGCATCTTTGAATTTGATTAAGCCCACCTCGTCCACGGAAAGATTTCTCACGGTCTCCCGGCTGATCTGGGTATGGGGAAAGTGGGCTTTGTCAAAATGCCAGATCAGATTGGTCACTGATACCTTATGAAACCGTGCGACCGCAGAAAAGGAAATCGGTTCCTTCAGAGAAGTCAGCATCCCCTGAATAAAGGAATCTGTTTTCTGATATTTCCCTGACTTTTTCAACAACTGTTCAGTGGTGGAACTGCGGCAGTCCGGGCAGTGATACATCTTCTGACTGAGTTTAAGAACCAGGTTCTTCTGATTGTAGCGGGCGATGGTGGTGTATGAGGTACGGTATTGCTTGAATCTCGTTATGATCTGCCCGCAATGGCTGCAGACACCCTGTTTTGTGGAAGAGATCCCCTCGAATCCAAGGTACTGGTCATCTTCAAAGCTGGCGATGATCCGGACACCATCGATGGTCAGGGTGACTTCCGGACGAATTGCAGGATGGTGGATTAATATGGATTCAAAGTGCGACTTGACCGTGTTATAATTTTTCATGGAGACCGTCCTTGGTTGATTCATTAGTTTTGTTTGCGCTAACTATTGTAAATCAACTTCGGACGGTTCTCTATTTTTTACTCATGCCCACCAAAATATTATAGAACC
>JAXGWN010000028.1:0-10313 GCA_040773285.1 Bacillota bacterium | reverse complement strand
GGGACCGCCATGCGGAATTCATGAGCACCCTGGCCGTGATCGGCTCCTCCCTGGACAAGTTTTCCACGGAGATCCGGAACCTGCAGAAAACCGAGACCCTGGAGGTGGAGGAGTTTTTCAGCAAGGGGCAGAAGGGATCTTCTGCCATGCCCCACAAGAAGAACCCCATCACGGCAGAGAGGATTGCCGGACTGGCCCGGGTGCTTCGGGGAAATGCCCTGGCTGCCTTGGAAAATGTGGCCCTGTGGCACGAGCGGGACATCACCCATTCCTCAGTGGAGCGGGTGATCATTCCGGATTCCTGCATTCTTCTGGACTATATGCTCCATAAAATGATCTCCCTGGCAGAGAACCTGGTGGTCCACGAGGACCGGATGCGGGAGAATCTGGACATCACCCTGGGACTTATGTTCTCCCAGAAAGTGATGCTGGCCCTGGTGGCAAAAGGGGTGCTCCGGGAGACCGCCTATGCCTGGGTACAGAAAAACGCCATGGAGGCCTGGGATACCAGAACCCAGTTCCGGACCCTGGTGGAAAACGATATGGACATCATGGACAAACTGAGTCCTGAGGATGTGGAGAAAATCTTTGACTACAATGACTTTCTGGTCAACATAGATTATCTGTTCAGAAGAGCAGGACTTTAGACAAGGAGAGGGAGACGATGGTGAACAAGGTGGAAAGGCTTGAGCAGCTGTATGAAGGGAAGGCCAAAAAGGTGTACGCCACCAGCGATCCGGGCATTTACTGGATTGCCTACAAGGACGATGCCACGGCCTTTGATGGAAAGAAGCGGGGAACCATTCAGGGGAAAGGGTTCTACAACAACCAGATTTCAGCGGTGATGTTTTCCTATCTGGAAAGCCAGGGGGTGGAAACCCACATGGTGGAACTGCTGGGAGATACCGAGATGCTGGTGAAGGCGGTGGAAATTATTCCGGTGGAAGTGATCGCCCGGAACATTGCCGCCGGCAGCCTGGCCAAACGGCTGGGACTTCCGGAGGGAACAGTTCTCAAGTATCCGGTTCTGGAATTCTGCTATAAGTCGGATGAACTGGGGGACCCCATGATCAACGACGATCATATCCGGGCCCTGGAACTGGCCACCCCGGAAGAAGTGGACTCCATCCGCAGCCAGGCCCGCCGGATCAATGATCTGATGCGGACGTACTTTGCTGAGAAAAACATTGTCCTGGTGGACTTTAAACTGGAATTCGGCCGCTTCGGAGGCCGGGTGATCCTGGCCGATGAGATCTCCCCGGATACCTGCAGATTCTGGGATGCAACCACCATGGAAAAACTGGACAAGGACCGGTTCCGCCGGGATCTGGGTGGTGTCGAGGAAGCCTATCTGGAAGTATGGAACCGGGTGAAAGGGTAGGTGCGGGACATGTTTCTGGATGAGGATAAACCCCATGACGAATGTGGGGTCTTCGGGATCTACGGCCCGGAACTGAATGTGGCCCGGTATACCTACTACGGCCTCTATGGGCTGCAGCACCGGGGACAGGAATCCGCCGGGATCGCCGTGGCCGACGGGGAACGGATCGAACTGTATAAAAACCTGGGTCTGGTCAGTGAGGTGTTCCAGAAGGACATTCTGAAGACCCTGAAGGGTCACATCGCGGTGGGACACGTCCGCTATTCCACCACGGGGTCCAATTCCGTGGTGAACGCCCAGCCCCTGATGTTTCACTACCTGAAGGGAACCCTGGCCATTGCCCATAACGGCAATCTCACCAATGCGGCCAAACTGAGAAAGGCCCTGGCCCATAACGGATCGGTGTTCCAGAGTTCCTCGGATACGGAGATCTTCGTGAACCTGCTGGCCCGCTACGGTCAGGACTCCATCGAGGAGGCCCTGATGAAGTGCATGATCGACGTGAAGGGGGCCTACAGTCTGGTTCTTATGAGCGAGAACAAACTGATCGGTATGCGGGATCCCTACGGGGTCCGCCCCCTGTGCCTTGGGAGGCTGGGGGATGCCTGGATTCTCTCCTCGGAGTCCTGCGCCATCGACAACATCGGGGCGGAACTGGTCCGGGACGTGGAGCCGGGAGAAATTGTGGTGATCGATGAGGGGGGACTGCGGTCCCTGAGACCCATGGCCTCCCCCAGGAGGGCTCTGTGCACTTTTGAACTGGTCTATGTGGCCCGGCCGGACAGCGTGATTGACAGAGTTTCGGTAAATGGGGTCCGCCGGGCCATGGGCCGGAAGCTCTATGAGGAATGCCCGGTGGAGGCGGACTGTGTGATTCCCGTTCCCGACTCCGGAATCGCGGCAGCTCTTGGATATGCCGAGGCCTCAGGAATTCCCTACAAGCTGGGCCTTATGAAAAACCGCTACATCGGGCGGACCTTCATTCAGCCCACCCAGGAAATGCGGGACATAGCGGTCAGTCTGAAACTCAATCCCATCCGGGAGGTGCTGGAGGACCGGACCGTGGTGCTGGTGGACGATTCCATTGTCCGGGGGACCACGTCCCGGAAAATCGTCATGATGCTGAGAAAGGCCGGGGTGAAAAAGATCCACCTGGTGGTCTGCTCCCCGGAAATTCACCATTCCTGTTACTACGGCATCGACACTTCCGACCAGGAGGAACTGCTGGCCCACCGGATGGGTCTGGAGGAGATGTGTGAGCATATCGGGGTGGACAGCCTGTATTTTCTGTCTCAGGAAGGGATGCTGTCGGCCTGCGGCCGGGATCCCGGGGATTTCTGCACCGCCTGCTTTGACGGCTGCTATCCGGTGGAGGTCACCGACAGGAACATCTGCAAGGCCAGCCTGGAAGGGGGAAAAGAACTGTGAAGAAGCCGGTAACCTACCGGGAGGCCGGGGTGGACATTGACGCCGGAGCCCTGATGGTGGAAAAAATCCGGGGCCACGTGAAAAGCACCCTGCGGCCGGAATGTATGGGAGATCTGGGGGGATTCGGAGGCGCCTTCTCGCTGAACTGCGGGAAATACCGGGAACCGGTGCTGATTTCCGGAACCGACGGGGTGGGCACCAAACTGAGGCTTGCGTTCCTCACCGGAGTCCATGACACCATAGGGATCGATGCGGTGGCCATGTGCGTTAACGACATATTGGTTCAGGGGGCGGAGCCCCTGTTTTTTCTGGATTATCTGGCAGTGGGAAAACTGGATCCGGACCGGGCGGAAGCCATCGTCCGGGGGATTGCGGAGGGCTGCCGCCAGGCGGGCTGCGCCCTGATCGGCGGTGAAACCGCCGAGATGCCAGGATTTTACCCCCCCGACGAATACGATGTGGCCGGCTTTGCCGTGGGAGTGGTGGAGCGCTCCCGGATCATTGACGGTTCCAGAATCCGTCCCGGGGACGCGGTGCTGGGCCTTGGGAGCAGCGGGCTTCATTCCAACGGATACTCCCTGGCCCGGAAAGTGCTGCTGGATGCCAGGGGACTCGAGGATACTCCCCCGGGACTGTCCCGTCCCCTGGGGGAAGAAATGCTGACTCCCACCCGGATCTATGTGAAGAGCATTCTTCCCCTCCTGTCCCGGGTGGACATCCGGGGTATGGCCCACATCACCGGTGGAGGGCTTACCGACAACGTACCCCGGGTGCTGCCGGAGGGAACCTCGGTGGAGATTCACCGAAAGGCCTGGCCGGAACCGGCCATTTTCCGCATGATCCGGGAGACCGGCAATGTGGAGGAGGCCGAGATGTTCCGGACCTTCAATATGGGCATCGGGATGGTGGTGATTGTGCCGGAGGAAGAGGCCGGACTGGCGGAGGAACTTCTTTCGGAGGCCGGTGAGCAGGTATACCGGCTGGGCCGGGTGGTTCCCGGCAGCCGGGAGGTGCTCTACCGGTGAACATAGCGGTACTGGCCAGCGGACGGGGCTCCAACATGGAGGCTCTGGCCGGAGCCGTCCGGCGGGGGGAGATTCCCGCCCGGCTGGTGCTGGTGATCAGCGACAATCCGGAGGCACCGGCCCTTTCCCGGGCCCGGCAATTGGGGATTCCTGCTCTAGGAATTGCCCGGGACCGGTACTCCTGCCGGAAGGATTTCGAGGAGGCTCTGGTCGGGGAACTGAAGAAGGCGGATGCGGATCTTCTGGTGCTGGCCGGCTACATGCGGCTGGCGGGGCCGGTTCTTCTTTCGGCCTACGGAGGACGGATTGTCAATATCCACCCCTCGCTTCTGCCGTCCTTTCCGGGACTTGATGCTCAGAAACAGGCACTGGAATACGGAGTGAAGATCTCCGGATGCACCGTGCATTTTGTGGATGACGGGATGGACACCGGTCCGGTGATTGCCCAGGCGGCAGTGCCGGTTCTTTCCGGTGACACTCCGGAGTCTCTGGCAGAGAGGATTCTTATCCAGGAGCATCTGCTGCTGCCCCAGGTGGTGGGCTGGCTGGCCCGGGGGCAGGTGAAGCGCCGGGACCGGCAGGTATGGATTGAGGAGGAAAAGAAATGAGCGGGGAATTCAGACGCAGAGCACTGATCAGTGTGTGGGATAAGACCGGAGCGACGGATCTGGCCCGGGGCCTGGTGGACCTGGGATTTGAAATTCTGTCCACCGGTGGCACCTACGGGACCCTGGAATCCGCAGGGATTCCTGTGACCCGGGTCTCCGATGTCACGGGATTTCCGGAGATTCTGGACGGACGGGTGAAAACCCTCCATCCAAAGATCCACGGGGGGATTCTGGCCATGCGGACTCCGGAACATCTGGAGGAACTGGAGGCCCAGGGAATCCAGCCGGTGGATCTGGTGGTGGTGAACCTGTATCCTTTCGTGCAGACCATTACCTGTGCCGGGTGTACCTGGGAGGATGCGGTGGAGAACATCGACATCGGTGGACCCACCATGGTCCGGGCTGCGGCCAAGAACCATCTGGCAGTGACGGTGGTGGTGAATCCCGACCGGTATCCTGAGATCCTCCGGATGCTCTCGGAAGGGGGCGGGACCACCCTGGAGTTCCGGAAGGAACTGGCCCTGGAGGCGTTTAGCCATACCGCCGCCTACGATGCCCAGATCAGCAATTATTTCCGCCGTACCCTGAAGGGGGATGAACTGCCGGAGACCCTTATTCTTGCGGCGGAGAAATCCGCAGATCTTAGGTACGGGGAAAATCCCCATCAGAAAGGGGCTTTTTACCGGACCGGCCGGGAGGGGCTTTCCGGGGCGCTGCAGCATCAGGGGAAGGAACTGTCCTTCAACAACCTGATGGACCTGGGCGCTGCCTTTGAGATGGGTTCTGCCCTGACGGAGCCGGCGGCCGTGATCGTGAAGCACACCAATCCCTGCGGGGCGGCGGTGGCAGATACCATTGGGGAGGCCTACCGGAAAGCCTTTGCTGCCGATCCGGTCAGTGCCTTCGGTTCAGTGATCAGTGTGAACCGCACCGTGGACGGGCCCCTGGCGGAAGCCATGCTGAAAAATTTTGTGGAAGCCCTGATCGCACCGGGTTATACCGAGGAGGCACTGGAGAAGTTTTCCGCCAAAAAGAATCTTAGGATTCTGTCGGCGGACTTTTCCTGGGATCCGGCGGCCCAGCCGGATATGAGAACCGTGCCGGGTGGAATTCTTCTCCAGGAAAGGGACCTTCCCCTCTGGGAAGGGGATCTTTCCTGGGTGGTGGAGGACCCCTCTCCGGAGGAAATCCTGCCGGACCTGACCCTGGCCTGGACTCTGGTAAAACACCTGAAATCCAATGCCATCGTGACGGTGGCCGGCGGGGTCACCACCGGCATCGGGCCGGGGCAGACCAGCCGGGTGGGCGCTGCCAGAATTGCCCTGGAGGCTGCCGGCGAAACGGCCCGGGGCGGGGTTCTGGCCAGCGACGCCTTCTTCCCCTTCCGGGATACGGTGGATCTGGCCGCTTCCTATGGGATCCGGGCCATTATCCAGCCGGGAGGCTCTGTGCGGGACCAGGAATCCATTGAGGCCTGCAGGGAGCACGGAATTGCTCTGGTGTTTACCGGAATGCGTCACTTCCGGCATTAGGAGATCAGTTATGAAGGTACTGGTGATCGGCGGGGGCGGCCGGGAACACGCCCTGATCTGGACCCTGTCCCGCTCCCCCCGGGTGACAGAACTTTTCTGCGCTCCGGGAAACGCCGGGACGGCAGAACTGGCAGAGAATGTGGATCTTTCCGTGGAGGACACGGAGGGGCTTCTCTCCTTTGCCCTGGAAACCGGGATTGATCTGACGGTGGTGGGCCCGGAGGCTCCCCTGATGAACGGCCTGTCCGACCGGTTCCGCCAGGCGGGGCTGGCGGTGTTCGGGCCTTCTGCCCGGGCGGCAGCCATTGAGGGAAGCAAGGACCTGGCCAAGGACATCATGAACCGCCACGGGATTCCCACGGCGGCCTGCCGCACCTTCACCGACGCCCATAAAGCCTGTGAGTTTGTCCGCCGGGAGAACCGGGCCTTTGTGGTAAAGGCAGACGGACTGGCGGCCGGCAAAGGGGTGGTGGTGGCGGAAACCGTGGAGGAGACCTGCGGGGCCATCCGGTCCATGCTGGAAGGGCACACCATGGGGGATGCCGGAGCACGGGTGCTGGTGGAGGAGATTCTGGAGGGTCCGGAAATCAGTGTGCTGGCCTTTACCGACGGGCATTCCATAATTCCCATGGTGTGGAGTCAGGACCACAAACGGATTTTTGATGGAGACAAGGGACCCAATACCGGAGGGATGGGGGCCTATTCCCCGCCCAAATACCATACCCCGGAACTGGCGGATGAAATCGCCCGGACCATTCTTCAGCCCATTGTCCGGGCCCTGAAGGAGGAGGACCGGATGTACCAGGGGGTTCTCTACGCCGGCCTGATGCTGACCCATGAGGGACCAAAAGTACTGGAATTCAACGCCCGGTTCGGGGATCCGGAGGCTCAGGTGGTGCTGATGCGCCTGGAAACCGATCTGGTGGACATCATGGAGGCGGTACTGGAAGAACACCTTTCCTCCTGCCCGGTCCACTGGGACCGCCGGGCCACCGCCGGGGTGGTACTGGCCTCCGGGGGATACCCCGGATCCTACCAGACCGGAATTCCCATCGAAGGCCTTGAATTGAACCTGCCGGACACGCTGGTCTTTCATGCGGGTACCCGTCTGGAGGAAGGCCGGGTGGTCACCGCCGGAGGCCGGGTCCTGACGGTCTGTGCCTGGGGGGATACCCTGGAGGAAGCTGTAGCCCGGGCCTACCGCCGGGCGGACGCCATCTCCTTTTCCGGCATGCACCGCCGGGGGGACATTGGCTGGAGAAGTCTGTATCCGGATTCGTCCGGGGAAGCATAAGAATATTGGATCCTGTTCCTGCCGGAAACGGCGGGGACAGGATCTTTTCATTTATAATATTTTGAAGATTTAGGGGCAGGGGTCATTGGATATTGTGTCCAAACGCAGTTCGGTTTTTTGCCTTGATGCACAAAGGAAATGCTGCTGACTGGGGGAAAGAATACATCAAACCGGTACAGGATGTCCGGGTTGTTTTTTTGACTGCCTTTGGAGGGGGGGATGCTGCTGACTTGAGGGTTTCGGATGCTGTTTGCCTGTGTTCTGGGAATGAGGTGCATCTATGGAATATTTATACGATCTTCTGGCTGCGGTCGCAGTCATCGCCAATGGAATTCCAGTGGCCATGTTCGCTCTGTCACTGGGATTTGCCCTGAAACCTGCTGCGTTGGCCTATCTGATTGGGGCCATCGGGGCGGGATCGCTGGGACTTGTGGCTCCTATCTCCATGCAGGGAGAAACAATAGCCCTGGCCGGTGCCCTGGGAAAAGACAGACAGGAGAGGCTGGCCATTGTGATTCTGGGTGGACTGATCATGTTGCCCCTGGGGCTGCTGGGCCTTCTTCAGGCTACCATTGATTTTATCGGACCAACAATTTTCTACAGTATGCTGGCAGGTGTGGGTCTGTTCCTTGGAAAAGTCGGTCTTATTGATATGGGAACCAAGGATAAGAGAATCGGGTTTTCCACCATCTTTTCCGCAGTGGCAATCTTTATTCTCACCGGGGATCTGATCTATACCATTCTGGGAAGTGTGGCTGTGGGGATGATTGCCACCATCAAGCATCCCTTCGTATCTGCACTGGACAGTATCGATGAAGGGGTTTCTGCTAAGGAATTCGACTCCATTAAACATATTCCCATTACCTTCAAATCGATCCGGGTGATCCGGGGAGGTCTTGCTCTGGCCTGCCTGACCATCGGGGGGAACATTGCGTATGGAACCATTACCGGACAGATTGCCAACATGGGGGCCAATGTGGATCACCTGACGATCGTTTCGGCCCTGGCAGATATCACCAGTGCCTGGTTTGGTGGACCTCCGGTGGAATCTATCATCAGTGCCACCGGAATTGCTCCCCATCCGGTCTTCGCCGGCATCCTTATGATGGCTATGTTCGCCGTGATTATGTATAGCGGTATTCTGATGAAGCTGGCAAAATATATCCCGGTGGGAGCCATTGCCGGATTCTATTTTGTTCTGGGAGCCCTGGTGGTGTTTCCTCCCAACATTCAGTCCGCCCTGGCAGATGACGCCAATCCTGTGGTTGTGGGTATGACCATGGCTGTAACCGCAACCGTGGATCCCTTTGTGGGAATGGTGGCCGGATACGTGACCAAGATTCTTTTTGCCCTGGCAGGACAGCCCTAGAAATAAGGAGGTTATGACGTGCTGGAATTTGATAAATCGGAAAGAACCGCAGTGGTGGTAATTGATATGCAGACAGATTTTCTTGAACCTGGAGGAATTCTGGCAGCAGAAGGGTCGGAAGCAATCATCCCGGGAATCTCCCGGCTGCTGGATCTGGCCCGGGAAAAGGGGTTTCCCATCCTGTATACCAAAGAGATGCACCGCAGCTGCGGCTCCGATTTCGGGATCGAGGATGCCTTCGAGCCCTTCCACTGTGTGGAGGGAACCGGCGGACTGGAAATTGTGGACGCCCTGAAACCTAAGGACGGCGATTTCATTATTGCCAACAAACGCCGCTACGATGCCTTTATGGGCACCGATATGGATTTGCTGCTTCGGGACCTGAAAGTGAAAAATCTGATCTTTACTGGTGTATGCACGGATATCTGTGTGATCTCCACCATACACCATGCCAGAAACCTGGATTACAAGGTGGCGGTCCTGACGGACTGTACCGCAGGCTCCAACAGGGAGCGCCATGAAATGGCCTTCAAGCTGATGGAGCACTGTTTCGCCAAAGTAATGAATCTGGAAGAAGCCATCCGGGAATTTGAGCTGTAACTGCTGTACCTGGGTATCGGCGCACAGCCTGATGTGAATAGAGAAGTACCGGTTCAGCACATTAAGCTGTATCCGGTACTTTTTTATTGGCACAGATACTCTTTACAGGTCCACCCCAAACGCCGGCTTCACCAGGATTCTGACCAGAGAACAGATGGAGGGCACCTTCATGGAGGTCAGGACCATTTACAGGAAGTGGCTGCGGACGGGTTCCTGCCTGGCAGCGGCCAGATGTCGTAAAACCCGGAAGTGAACAGGGGGTGCACTTATGGGACTGAGCCCCAGACTGACGAAGGTTCTGGGATCCGGCGGGAACAGGATCTTTTTGCGGATTCAGGATGTAACGGTATAAAATGGTGGCTTTCCGCCGAATATTAATAGGAACCGGGACAACGGGAAAGGATTCACACATTCAATGCAGTTGGTGGTACACTATTCCTGGATCAGTGTTCAGTCCGGTCCGGGTGGGTTTGGCCATTAAGAAGCAGAAACTGATTGCTCAGTTCACATGGGAACAGGGACCGGTGGAAAACGCGCCGATGCGGCATGTAAGGACAGAAACTTCCCGGGAGGAAGAAACTACAGTGTATATTGCAACGTATTCCATAGATATTGCGGCACTCACATTCATGATCTGGCTGTTGTTTACCAGTACTTCGCTGGATTCCGGACGAAAAAAGCCTTTTCTGGCCGCAGCGATCCTCACGATACTGATTATCCTGTCGGAAATCGGAACGGTATTTGCTGGTGGCGGGGATCCGGCTCTTCGGTATATCAATATTGTCTGCAATGTTCTTGGCTTTGCACTGACTCCGGCCATCCCCATCGCGATCTTTCTGATTCTTGACAGGCGGCCCCTGAGAAAGCAGCTGTTTCTGCTGGCGCCGACATTAATGAATGGGGTTGCCGTAATTCTGTCACCGCTGTACGGGTTTATTTTTTTTGTGGATGCCGGGAACCGGTATTTCAGGGGAGAGTATTATTTCATCTTTATCGCAGTATACATAATAAATTTTTCATTGCTCATAATCAGAACAGTGAAAGTATGCAACAGGCATAACTATCCGATTCTGTGG
>JAXGWN010000027.1:0-10446 GCA_040773285.1 Bacillota bacterium | reverse complement strand
GGGCCGCTGCGGCGGCATTGCACCCCTGAACACCTCCATTATTCCGGAAGACATCATTGCAGACATTGAAGCTCTGCAGGGTCAGCTGGAAACCGGTGAAGTGAAAGTATTTGCCGGGGAACTGAAAGACAATACCGGAACTGTCCGGGTGGCTGCCGGTGAGGAAATCACCACGGAAGCGGTCAAGTCCATGGACTGGCTGGTGGAAAATGTAAAGGGAACATTGGGTAACTGACGGATACCGGACCGGGAAGCCTCCGCTTCCCGGGCCGTTCCGGCGAGGGGCTCCCATACTCTGGGACCCCGGAAAGGAAGGATATGGACAGTATACAGTTTGTATTAAACGGAAAACCGGTGTCCGCTCCCTGTCATGCCGGAGACCTGCTGGCCGACGTTCTCCGGGAAATTTTCTGTCTTACCGGCACCAAGGAAGGGTGCGGGAAAGGAGAATGCGGTGCCTGCACCGTGATTCTCAATGGACAGGCCGTCAATTCCTGCCTGATCCTGATGAGCCAGGTTCAGGGCTCTTCTGTGATGACCATAGAGGGTGAAGCGGATGGGGGTGGGCTTTCCGGGCTGCAGAAAGCGTTTGTGGAGGAAGGGGCAGTTCAGTGCGGGTACTGCACCCCCGGTATGATCATGAGCGGCAGGGCCCTGCTGGAATCCCGGCAGGATCTTACGGAGGAGGATATCCGGGAGGCCATAGCCGGGAACCTGTGCCGCTGCACCGGATACAGTAAGATCGTCCGGGCCATCGGAAGGGCTGCAAAGGAGAGGAAGGAGGGGGACCGGAAATGAGCGGATTTCAGTGTCTGGTGGGAAGCCCCGTACCCCGGGTGGATGCCGGGGATAAGGTGCAGGGAATTACCCGGTACATGACGGACCTTCATTTTCCCGGGCAGCTGGCGGGCCGGCTGGTCCGGGCGGAAATCCCCCACGGAAAAATCCTCCGTCTGGATGTGAGCGCTGCCAGGAAACTCCCCGGAGTCCATGCGGTGGTGACCGCAGCCGACGTACCGGGCAGAAACGGCTATGGGATCGCCGTTGCGGATCAGCCAGTGTTTGCATCGGAAAAAGTCCGGTTCCTGGGGGAACCCCTGGCAGGAATCGTGGCGGACACCGATGAAATTGCCCGTAAGGCAGAAAAACTGGTGGTGGTGGAATATGCTCCCCTGCCGGTGGTAAGTGATCCGGTCCGGGCTCTCAGTCCGGACAGTGTCCTGGTGGATCCCGCCGGGAATGTCCACCAGGAGACCCTGGTTTCCTATGGGGATGTGGACTCCGTCTGGGACGAGGCCCACCTGATCGTGGAAAACACCTGCCAGACCTCCATGCAGGCCCCCGCCTATCTGGAGGTGGAAGGAGGTGTGGGTGTCCGGGAAGGAGACTCAGTAACCATTTACTGTGCCTCCCAGCATCCGGACAGTGACCGGCAGGCGATCAGTGAGATCCTGAACATTTCTCCCGAAAATGTGCGGATCGTGGGGTATCCCATGGGGGGCGCTTTCGGGGGCCGGGTGGATATGACCCTGCAGCCCCATCTGGCCGTTATGTCCTATGCGGTTTCCCGCCCGGTGAAACTGGTGAACTCCCGGGAGGACTCCTTTCAGATCTCCTGGAAGCGCCATCCCATGATCATCACTATGAAGACGGCGGTGGACCGCCAGGGGAATCTTCTGGCCAACCAGGTGGACATTCTCAGTGACACCGGTGCCTACGCCGGGATGGGAGGGGCGGTGGCCAATCTGGCCCTGGAGTCCTCCTGTGGTGCCTACCGGGTCCCCAATACCCGGCTGAGGGCCCGGGCGGTACTGACCAACAATTCCCTCAGCTCGGCCATGCGGGGATTCGGGGTTCCCCAGGTGACCTTTGCCATGGAAACCCAGATGGAGATCCTGGCGGAGAAACTGGGCATGGATCCTCTGGAACTGCGGCTCCGGAACGCCCTGAAGACCGGGGATACCGGCGCCCTGGGGCATACCCTGACCCACACCATGGGGGTGGTTCCCACCCTGGAAAAGGTGGGAGAGACGGATCTCTGGGTGAACCGGGAACAGTACAGGAAAACGGAGAATCCCTGGAAGATGCGGGGCGTGGGGATGGCAGTCTCCATCCAGGGACTGGGTCTGGGGGTGGGCCTTCCCGATGACAGCATCACCGGGGTCCGGCTTCTTCCCGATGGCAGCTTTCAGTTGTGCATCGGGTGCCCGGATCTGGGGCAGGGCAGCATGACCGCCCTGATGCAGATCATGGCGGAAGCGCTGGGAATCCCGGTGGACCGGATCCGGACCCATTGCGGGGATACCGGCTGCACACCGGACTCCGGCCCTTCTGTGGCCTCAAGAACCGTGTATGCTTCCGGAAATTCCATCCTGCGGGCGGTTTCCGGGCTGCAGGAGACGATCTGCCAGGAACTGCACAATCTGAATCCCCGGGAGAACGGTATCTGGCAGGCGGTCCCCGGAGGAGTCCGGGGTCCCGGAGGCTTTCTGTCCTTCCCGGAGATAGCCCGGAAGCTGGACTCTGCCGGAATCACGGCCGAGGCCCAGGGAATATTCTCAGTTCCCACGGCGGATAAGGCGGTGGAGGGGGCTTTTGGTCTGCCTCATCTTCTGTATTCCACGGTGGCCCATGTGGCCCTGGTGGAGGTGGACCGGATCACCGGAGCCGTTCACGTTCTGAAGGCAGTCTGTATTCCGGATGCGGGCACCGTCATCAACAGCCAGGGGCTGGAAGCCCAGGCGGAAGGGGGAACCGTAATGGGAATGGGATACGCCACCATGGAGGAGGTTCTCCTGCAGGAGGGCAGAGTCATCACCAGAAACTACAACACCTACCTGATTCCCACCGCCAAGGATGCACCGGAAATCATTACGGACCCGGTAATCGTTCCGGAACCCTCCGGACCCTTTGGAGCCAAAGGGATCGGGGAGTGTGTGGGAAATCCCATTACCCCGGCCATCACCAATGCCATCCATGATGCAGTGGGACTGAGAGCTCTGCGGATTCCGGTTTCTCCGGAAGAGATTCTTTTGGCGCTGGAAAGCCAGACAGGAGGTGCGCAATGAGGATCGGTGAGGTGCAAAAGCCCCGTACGCTGGAGGAGGCACTGGAAATTCTCGGGGACCATCCGGACACACTGCCTCTGGCCGGGGGTACGGATCTGCTGGTGAAAGTGAAGGATGGACTGGTTTCCTCTGAGCGTGTCTTGGATCTTTCTTCCGTGGCCATACTGAAAGGGATCAGAAGCGAAGACAATACGGTGGGAATCGGGGCCCTGACCACCCTGGGGGAACTGGAGGAAAGCCCTCTGGTCCGCCGGTTGTTTCCCTGTCTGGTCCGCGCCGCAGCCCAAGTGGGGTCGGTTCAGATCCGCAACCGGGCCACCCTGGGGGGGAACCTGGTGAATGCCTCACCGGCCGCGGATACGGTGCCGGCCCTGCTGGTTCTCGGTGCCCGTCTGGTTCTGTGGGGCCCCGACGGCAAAAGGGAGGTTCCGGTGGAGGAATTTTTCCTGGGACCGGGGAAAACAGTCCTGGAGACCGGTGAACTGCTGTCTGAGATCCTTCTGCCGGTGACCGGAAACAATACCACCAGTGGATTTGAGAAGGTGGGAAAACGGAACGCCCAGGCCATTTCGGTGGCAAACGGGGCCTTTCTGCTGGAATACCGGCAGACGGACGGGGGCGTGCAGGTGATCCGTTGCCGGCTGGCTGCCGGTTCCGTGGCACCCACTGCCGTCCGGCTGGCAAACGCGGAAAGTGTTCTGGAGGGAAAGGCTCTCACGGAAGGGCGGATTGCGGAGGCGCTGTCCGCTGTCAGAAAAGACATCCGGCCCATTACCGATCTGCGGGCTTCGGCCCGCTACCGGACTCTGGTGACGGAGAACATTTTCCGCCGGATGCTGCTGGCGGCCCTGCAGAGCGTTCCCCAGGAAGGCTGAACCGATACGCTGGTAACCCCTGAACAAAAAACCGGGTTTTCCGGTAGGGAATCCTGCTTCCTTACATATTATATGGCTGTCAGGGCGGGATTGACCAAACGTGCAAAAAAAAACCTGATTCCTTGTATGAAGCAGTGTTTTTTTGGTGGTTTGCATAGAGTGAAACCACCGGGGTTTGTAGAATTAATCCACTAAAGAACTCATCGTTCCATATTCTTCAGAAAGAAAGGTGAAAAGATGACTAGTGCAAAGAACTTGGCGGAAAAGTTGTTCACCAAAGGCGATATCAATGGAGTCGTGTATGTATTTGCCGGCAACATTGGAAGTTTCGTTATCGCCATTGCCACACTGCTGGGATTCGGTTGGTCAGAGGAGCTGGTTTTCCGCAGAGTAATTCCCGGAATGTGCTTCGGCCTGATGGTTTCCGGTCTGTACTACTCCTGGATGGCCTACCGGGTGGCAAAAAAAGAAGGGAAGCATGATGTTACAGCGCTTCCTTCCGGAGTATCCACACCGGTCATGTTTGTTTACCTTTTCAGCGTGATCCTGCCGCTCCAGTTCGGACTGGGCCTGGATCCGCAGACCACCTGGCATTATGCCATGGCCGCCTGTGCCATCGGAGGTCTCGTTGAGGCTGCCGGCGGATTCGTGGGACCGGCCATCCGCAGAGTGGTTCCCCGGGCTGCCATGCTGGCTACCGTGGGCGGTATTGCCCTGGCCTGGATGGGTACCCGCGGACTGTTTGACGTCTACAACATGCCCATGATCGGGATGCCCGTACTCATCGTGGCCCTGCTGGGTCTGATCGGCGGATACAACCTGCCCGGGAAGATTCCCCCGCTGGTTATCGCTCTGGGCTTCGGGATCATTCTGGCCCTGTTCTTCAAGGAAGCCACCATTGTACTGGACCAGCTGGGACAGTTCACCCCGCCGCTGCCGGCGATTGGTGCCATGCTGACCGGTCTGAGAGGAGTACTGCCTTTCCTGGCGGTTATCATACCGGTTGAGGTGTACAACTTCATCGAGACCATGGACAATGTGGAAAGCGCCATTGCCGCCGGAGACAACTTCAACGTTAAGGAAGCGCAGATTGCAGACGGCCTGTGTACTTTTGTGGGAGCCTGCTTCGGCAGCGTATTCCCCAACACCGTATGGATCGGTCATCCGGGTCTTAAAAAAGCCGGATGCGGAATCGGATATGCCTGGGTTTCCGCCCTGCTGTTCGGTATTTCCGGATTCTTCGGATTCTTTAACTTCCTGTACTATCTGTTGCCCGGAGTGGTTGTATCGGTTGTATTCCTGTGGTGCACCCAGGTTATTATCACCCAGGCGTTCGTTGACACACCCAGGCGCTACGGTGCCGCCATCGTTGTGGCCTTCATTCCCCACCTGGCGGACATTCTGTCCACCCAGACCACAGCCATTTTCCAGTATGCCGGCATTGAATTTACCGCCGAGGCTGCTGCCGGGATTGTAAATGCCGGTGCCATGTGGAGCGGGATTCCCTTCCTGAAAGCCGGTGCGGTGCTGACCGGTATGCTTTGGGCCACCATTGTCTGTGCCATTGTGGACAGACAGTTGCTGAAGGCGGCCGCCACCTGCGGAGTCGGTGCGGCTCTTACCTTCCTGGGAGTCATCCATGCTGCCCAGCTGGGAATCAACGCCGGACCCATCAATATCCTGGTGGGATACCTGATGGCAGCTGCAGTCTTCGTGATTGCCCACTTCTTTAAGGACAAACTGCATTATGACAGAAGGTATGATTACGTATAAGAGCGAATTAAGATACAGAGTCTGTATCTGAGTGTAGGTAAGGAGGTTCGTTATGGACAGCAGAAATGTTCGTATTCTCTTAATTCATCCGGAACTGGAGTGCGGGGACGGGGAAAGTGTTATCTTCATTGATGAGGCAGCCCGGTTCTCACTGAACGTTGACTGGGGTTCCGAAATCACGGTGGTGGGACGCAACAAGGTGAAGGCCATCATCCAGAAACTGCATCTGCATGACTGCAATGCCCAGGTGGCCAGAATGTCCGCCTGCCTTCTGGATAAAGCCGGGCTCACCATTGGTGACGAGGCCATGCTGTATACCGATCTGTAAAAAGAAATCCATCTGAACCAAGGAAACCGGCCCCTGTGGCCGGTTTCCTGCATTCCTGCACGGATCGTGAAGCCTTCCGGAAAACGGGGGAAATCCGGAGAGACCGGGCCGGAGGAGAAAGATGAGGCTTCATAAGAAACATATAACCATCAATTTGCTCAAGTGCACAATTCCCGGCTCCCTGGGGCTGTATTTTCTACATAGGATTGTTCACCTTATCAAAGGCAAGAGAAGGCAGGAATGCGAATTATTAAGGCAAACCCACAAAGGAGGAACTATTTATGAGCATGGATGTATTGGAGAGACTGGCGAACCATATCGCCGACGGTGAAACAGAAGAGGCCCTGGCGGCGGTTGAAGAGGCTCTGGCTTCCGGACTGAGCGCGCTGGAGGTTCTGGACAAGGGCGGTACCCAGGGAATGGATATCGTAAATGAGCGTTACGACAGCGGAGATGCTTTCCTGCCGGAACTGGTGGTATCCGGGGATACCATGACTGAAGTGGTTCAGCTGATTTTCAGCAAGTTCTCTGCCGAGGAAATGGCCAAGAACAAGATCGGTACTGTAGTAATCGGCCAGGCCACCGGAGACGTGCACGACATCGGTAAAAACGTTGTGGCCGCTCTGCTGGCTGTAAACGGATTTGAAATCCACAACCTGGGAATCGATGTTCCCGTGAAAAAGTTCATCACAGAGGCAGAAGACAAGAAGGCTGACATCATCGCCTGCTCCACCCTTCTGACCACCTCCCTTCCTTACATGGAAGACATCACCAAATATCTTAACGATTCCGGTACCCGGGACAAGTACTTTGTAATCCTGGGCGGCGGCCCGGTAACTCCGGAGTTTGCCCAGAAGATCGGTGCGGATGGCTGGGCCCGCAACGCCTTTGATGCAGTGGCCCTGTGCCGGAAACTGGTCAAGGAGTTCAAAGCAGGCAGTGGTGACTTCCAGGTTGTAGACCAGGAAGCCCAGAACTAGAAAGGAAGGAAGACAAACATGAGTCATAAAATTGATAAACTCTTAAACAATCTGGATAAAGCCTATAATGGGAAACTGTGTTCCGTGAAGGAATGGGATACCAAGATCATTCCCGGCACCATCCGCTCCAAACTGAAGGAGCACGGACTGGCCGGAACTCTGGATATGGAAAACCCCATCAATACCGATGATGAACTGGCGGACCGTTTTTTTAAGGCCGGCAACGAGCTGGCCCTGGAACTGGGACTTCTGTGCGAGGACACCGAGCGGATCATCAAGGTGGATGAAGCCGAACTGCAGGCAAGCCTGCGGGACTACCAGTTTGAGAACGTGATCGGAAGCGGTCAGCAGACCCGGGTTATGAAACCCCGTGTTCCGGAAGATCCCTATCAGCCGATTCTGGAGGCTTCCCTGGGAATCGTCTGCTCCGAAGAAATCTATATGCCTCTGGTGGAGGGGATCGTCAAGTACCCGAAACTGGTGGACAGCCTGCACGGACCTACCCTGGCCACTGTATACGGCCGTCCGGTCCGCTCCGGAACTCCCTACGAGACCCTGATGGGCCGTTATGAGTCCCAGATGAAAAAGGAAGCCCTCTGGAGAGCCGGCCGTGAAGGCATGTGCTGCGTGGGCGTGGCCGGTGCCTCCACTGAGTTTGGCCACTTCGGCGGTGCTCCTGCCCTGGAAGGTCCCGGAAACATCACCATGAGTCTTTGCCCCGTGGAAATGAAGTGTACCTTCAGTAACTTCCACCGGATTGCCCAGGGCCTTAACTACGGACAGAAGATACGGGCAGGCGGTTTCTCCTACATCGGCGGATATGCCGGTCCCGCGGAAGGCGCCGTACTGGCCAACATCGCCACCGACCTCCTGCTGCCGGCCATCCTGCAGGCAGACTATGTCAGCTCCTACTGCTATGACCTGCAGCTGTTCGGTAACTGCGGAAGAAAAGCTGTCTGGGCCAACTCTGTGGCCACCCAGGCAGTCAGCCGGAACACCCGTATTATGCGGAACAAGATTGTAAACGAGACCGCAGGTCCCTGTACAGAGATGTTCTTCTATGAGGCAGCCGTGGGCCTGATGAACCACTGCGTATCCGGGGCTTCCAGCACCACCCAGCCCCGTTCCGCTGGCGGCCGTTACACTGACTACATCACTCCTATGGAAGTATGGTGGTGTGGAGAGGTCTTCAAGGCCTGCGCCGGTCTGAGCCGGAAGGAAGCCAACGAGATCGCCAAGAAGATCATTCCCAAGTATGAGGATCAGCTGAAGAATCCTCCCAAAGGAAAATCCATCTATGAGTGCTATGACCTGAAAACCCAGACCCCGACTCCGGAGTATCAGGCAATGTACGAGAAAGTCCGCAAGGAACTGATTGAACTGGGAATGCCGCTGGATAAGGCGTACTACAGATAGATCCATAAGGACACCGGATGCGGGTACGGACCGTACAGTATGCGCTGTGCATTCCGTACCCGTATTTTTAAAGGAAAACGGCTTCGGATGTTTAATAAGTACTATGGTCTGAAAGGAGGGTTTCCCCATGGAAGTGACATTGAAGGAGCTGCTGGGCTGCCATTATTTCCGGGAGTCTGAGGTGCTGGCCGGAACGGCGGGCACTGACAATATGGTTAAGTCGGTGACGGTGATGGACTCGCCGGACGCCTACAAATATATGAAGGGTGGCGACCTGGTGGTATCCAGCGCCTACTTCCTGATGGATGACCCGAAACTTCAGGAGGACACGGTACGGAACCTGGCCGGGCAGGGGGCTGCGGCCCTGGGGCTGATGCGCCGGTTCACCGGCGGTGTTGTCCCGGAACCCATGCGGGTGGCAGCGGATGAACTGGGGTTTCCCATTATTTCCCTGACCGACAGTTATGCCTATACGGATATCTATGAATTCGTGAAATACAATCTGCTGAGCCGGGTAACCGGTGAGGTGAAGCGGGAGGACCGGGTCATCCAGGAGATCAACGATGCCGGCCATGAAAAAGGCCTGCAGGGAATTCTGGACGCCCTGCAGAAATGGACCGGATTTCCTGCGGTGGTGCTGCACGAATCGTATCAGACGGCCTGCAGTGATTTCTTTCTGCCGGAGAGTTTTCCTGAGGATCCGGGGAAATGGAACTGCGAGCGGGTGCGCAACGAGGGCTTCTATGAGGTCCGGTGTTATTCCTGTTCCGACGGGGAGGAGCCGGTCACCTGGGTGGACCACGAGCTGACCACCAAGGGTCAGGTGGAGGGCCGCCTGGTTATGTTTACCCAGAGCAGGGAAATGGTGGACGAGGATTTCCTCCTGTTCGGGGTGGCGGCCCGGGCCTGCAGTGCGGAACTGAAACGACTTCACCATCTGGTGGGCATGCAGCGGAAATACAAAAGCGAATTTCTCAAACGCTTCTTCTTCGGGGAGATGAACTGGGAGGAGGCCCTGATGCAGGCCCGGGAGCGGGATATCGTGCTGCCGGTCACCGGACTGGCGGTGCTGGTGGACATTAACTCCCCGGTGGCCCTGGAAACGGATTACGATGTACTGAATGAGAAGTTTGAAAAGATCATTTCCGGGATTTTTGGGAAACACATTCTTTTTGGTCTTATTTCCCCCCGGAAGATGGCCATGTACGTCAATTACAATAAGACGGCCTATGCGGGACAGATTGATCTTCTGTATGAGCTGCTGGTGAAGACCTTCCCCCGGGATGATATCAACATCGGGGTGGGCCGTCCCGGAGGAATCGACAGCATTCAGACCAGTTACCAGGAGGCCCTGGCCGCCATCGTGGTGGGGGCCTGCATGGGCTTTACCCGTCAGGTGTATCATTTCGGGGATCTGGGCTTTTTCCGGTTGCTGAAACTGCCGGATGTCCGTGGTGAACTGCTGCAGTATTGCCGTGATTATCTGGATCCCATTCTGAAGCCGGACAAGTCCGGAGAGAAAAGCTATGAGTTTCTCAATACTCTGCAGAACTATGTGGAGTGCTGCTATAACTACCGGGAGACAGGACGAAGGATGTATCTTCACCCCAATACGGTCCGCTACCGGATTGGTGCCATTGAAAAATTGTGCCGGGTGAACTTTGAACAGTTCTTTGACCGGCTCAATATGGAGATTGCCCTGAAGATTTACCCGCTGATCGATCAGATGAATCTGAAGGATGATTGAGGGTGCCGTGGCCGGAGGGCTGCGGAATAAGGAGACGAATCATGCATTCCATACTGGTGGTGGGAACGGATCCCCCCTGTGCCAGGTGCGGCCTGCTGGCCGGCCTGATGGAGGAACTGTCCAGACGGAGGGAGGAACCCTTTGAGGTGCGGCACATCGATTATGAGTCCGGGGAGGCCCGGAGGATTGCCGCTTCCCTGGGACTGGTCCCCGGAACGGCTAAGGATGTGGCCAAAGCCATGGGGGAAACCATTGAACT
>JAXGWN010000026.1:0-10604 GCA_040773285.1 Bacillota bacterium | reverse complement strand
CGGCCCAGGCCCACGCCATGATGGAACCCTATGCCTCGTCTGCCCGTCTTGACCTGCAGGGACGGCTGGAGATTACTTCGTCCACCCAGATACCCTTCCATGTCCGCCGTTCGCTGGGGGAGGCCTTCGGGCTGCCCCTGTCCCGGATCCGGGTGATCAAGCCCCGGGTGGGGGGAGGGTTTGGAGGCAAGCAGACCATGGCCGGAGAACTGTACGTGGCTGCGGTCACCCTGGCCACCGGAAAGCCCTCCACCATGATCTACACGCGAAAGGAAACCTTCACATCCACCACCTGCCGGCATCCCATGCGGATCCGGGTGCGGCTGGGAGCCGGCCCCGGTGGGGATCTGCGGGCCGTGGATCTGGAAGTACTCAGCGATACGGGAGCCTACGGGGAACACGCCCCCACTGTGCTTCTGGCAGGGGGATTCAAAGGACTTCCCATCTATTCAAAAGCCCGGGCCATGGGCTACCGGGGACAGGCAGTGTACACCAATCTGCGTCCCTCAGGGGCCATGCGGGGTTACGGGGTCACCCAGATATGTTTCGCCCTGGAATCTGCCATGGATGAGCTGGCTGTTCGTCTTGGGATGGATCCTCTGGAACTGCGCCGGAAGAACATGATCGCCACCGGGGACAATTACAACCCCCTGGGGTCGCCGGAACAGGCCAGAGTACTGAGAAGTTGTGCCCTGCCCTGGTGCCTGGAGGAGGGAATCCGTCTCAGCGGCTGGGATCAGGGACAGAAAACTGAATCCGGAGGAAAACTGGTGGGACTGGGAATGGCGCTGTCCATGCAGGGTTCCGGCCTCTCCGGCCTGGATATGGGATCCGCAAGGATAAAACTGAATGACTCGGGATTCTTTAATCTGCTGGTTGGCGCCACCGATATCGGAACGGGCAGTGACACCATTTTGTCCCAGATGGCTGCTGAGGTTCTGGAGGTTCCCCTGGAGCAGGTGATCCCCTATTCCTCTGATACGGATCTGACCCCCTTTGATTCCGGCGCCTATGCCTCCAGCACCACCTATGTCAGCGGGACTGCGGTGGTCCGGGCTGCCAGTTCCCTGAAGGAGCAGATTCTTGCGGCCGGGGCGGAAATACTGGGACTGCCGGAGCATGAGGCCTTTTACCGGGACGGGGCAGTCCGGTCCCGGGACGGGGAACAGGTGCTGACCCTGGCGAAACTGGCTGAAATGCTTACCTACCGCAGGGACCTCAGGCAGCTGGAGGGAAGCGGGTCCTTCACCGGAGAGGAGTCACCACCACCCTTTGTGGCAGCGTTTGCCCGGGTGGAGGTGGACCCGGAGACCGGAAAAACCGATCTGACCGATTATCTGCTGCTGCTGGATTGCGGCGTCCTCATAAACCCTGCACTGGCCAGGATCCAGGCGGAGGGGGGAAGCGTCCAGGGAATCGGACTGGGTCTGTTTGAACAGGCGAAAACCGACGAACGGGGGCGCCTTATGACCGACAGTTTCCTGTCCTACAAGATTCCCTGCCGGTCAGACCTGCCGGTGATCCGTACCGTGTTTGCGGACTCCATGGAGCCAAGCGGTCCCTTCGGGGCCAAGTCCATCGGCGAAGTTGTGATCAATCCGGCTGCTCCGGCCATTGCCAACGCGGTTGCGGCCGCCACCGGAATCCGGTTCAGGGATCTTCCCATAACACCGGAGAAAGTGCTTATGGCTCTTCTTAAGAAAGAGAATAACCGGCCGGGGGCCGGACAGGAGGATACAGATGAAAATTGATTATTTTGACCAGGATATCAAAGAAGTGCTGTTTGATGCGGATGCCATCCGGGAGAAGGTCCGGGAACTGGGTGAGCGCATTTCCCGGGACTATGCGGGACAAGAAATCGTGGCGGTCTGTGTGCTGCGGGGATCCCTGGTGTTTACTGCGGACCTGATCAGGGAGATCAATCTCCCTATGGAAATCGACACCATGGTCATTTCCAGTTATGGCGCCAGCACCAAGTCCTCCGGGGTGGTACGGATCATAAAGGACCTGCAGACCGACATCAACGGCAAGCATGTGCTTCTCATCGAAGACATCGTGGATACGGGCCTTACCCTGGACTTTCTGATCCGCAATCTTGAGTCCAGAGAGCCGGCCTCCGTGAAGGCCTGTGTGTTCCTGGACAAGCCGGAGCGCCGGGAAAAAGAGGTCCGGGTGGACTATAAGGGATTTGATATTCCCAATGAATTTGTGGTGGGCTACGGGATCGATTTTGCCCAGAGATGCCGCAACTATCCGGCCGTGGCGGTCCTGAAGCCGGAAGCATACGAGAAGTAGGAGGATTATCATGATTGTTACCACAACGCCCTCTATTGAGGGAAAGACCATCCGTCAGTACAAGGGAGTCGTCTTCGGCGAGGTGATTGCCGGGGTGGACTTCATCAAGGATTTTGCCGCTGGTCTCAGCAACTTCTTCGGGGGCCGGTCCGGCTCCTATGAAGGGGAACTGATCTCCGCCCGCCAGACCGCACTGAAGGAACTGGAGGACCGGGCCCTGGAAATGGGGGCCAATGCGGTGGTGGGTGTGGATCTTGATTATGAGGTTCTGGGCCAGGGGGGCAACATGCTGATGGTCACCGCTTCAGGGACTGCCGTGGTCACTGACTGATCATGAAACGGCTGGTGGTATATTATTCCCTGGAGCAAAACACTGCACTGGTGGCCGCACATCTGGCCGCCGGTCTGTCGGCGGATCTTATGGAGCTGAAACCGGAGAAGCCTTTTACGCCTTCGGGATTTTCCAAGTACTTTCTGGGTGGCATGATGGCGCTGTTTGGCCGGAAACCGGCTCTGACGCCATCCCCTTTCCGGCAGGAAGACTACGAGGAGATCTATGTGGGAACCCCGGTATGGGCAGGACACTGCACCCCGTTTGTCCGTTCCTGGCTGGATTCGGCCGGCCTGTCCGGCCGGAGGGTGGTTCTGTTTGCCACAGGGAAAGGGGGGGACCCCCAGAAGGCGATCCTGGATATGGAAAAACTGCTGCCGGACTGCCGGATTGAAGACCGCCTGTATTTTGTCAGTCCGAAGGAGAGGCCGGAAGAGACTCTCCGGCGGATTGAGAGCCTTATTGAGAAATAAGAGCGTCATAAAGGCCCGGTCGGGTGACCGGGCCTTTATGACGGGAATATCAGGGCTGCCAGGTGATGGTGACACTGTCATCTCCCGGATTCCAGACCACATCGCATCCCAAAGCTTCGGCAATAAATCTGAGAGGCAGCATGGTGCGTCCCGGAGGGACGATCAGGGGAGTGACCGAGGCATTGCCCGGGTCGATAAAACGGGGAACACCGTTTACCATAGCCTGGTTCTTACCGATCCAGAGATCGATGAGAGTGGCTCCCATCTGCACACTGGCTTTGGAATCCAGTTTGTCCCAGCCGAGACTGGCACCCAGAGGATCGGCCACGTAGCGGATGGGAAGAAGGGTCCTGCCTCCGATGATCATGGGGGCGGTATCCATCTGTCCCGGAGATCCGTTGACACTGTAGGAGCGGTTTCCGATCTTCAGGCGGATCACCACCGGTTTCGGAGAGGGCTGAGGGTCAGGCACCGGTTCCGGTGTCACCGGCGGGACCGGGATGGAAACAGAAATCTGGTTGGAGTACCCGGATTCACCGGCCGAATTGAAGGCCAGAACCCGGTATTCGTATCCGGTTCCTGCCGTATGGGGCCCGACATCGATAAAGCTGGTCTGGTTGGCGGCCACTTCAACCACCTGATTCCAGGATCCTGACCCACTGGTACGCCGCTGTATTCTGAACCCGGCCTCCGTACTGGAGTTGTCGGTCCAGGAGATCTGGACAGCCTCGGTTCCGGAAGTCACGCTCCGCAGTTCTGTGGGTGCGTTGGGAATCACCGGCTGCAGAGGCAGGATGGGAATGGGCTGAATCACGGCCAGTTTCATGATGGTGAAGTCTGCATCACTGGTGTCTGAACCCAACAGGGGAGCGGACCCAACGAGAGGAATGTTAATGGAGCCGATAACGCCAATCAGCTGAATCCGGGCATTTTTCGTGGGATGGTCCGGAACAGTGAAAGTGAAAGAGCCATTGGATCCTGAACCCAGGCTGATGTCATAAGTGGCACCGGAGTCCAGGGAAAGCCAGACTTCCATACTGGAGGAATCCGGTGCTCCGGTCCAGGTGAGAGTATAACTGGCTCCCACCAGAAGGAACTCTCCTCCATTGGGTTTCACCAGACGGAACTCTTCCGCCAGAGCGGTTCCGGGAGCAACGGCCAGAAGCAGAAAGGAAAGAATCAGCAAGAACAGAAATCCCTTACGGACAGATTTTTTCATTGCGCCACCTCCTTACAGTGTGACCGGTAACGGATGAAGAACCGGCGAAAAATGGATTTGGGTGTGCCGACCTCCTTTCAGGGAAAACAAAAAGGCATCCGGTCCTGGCAGGCCGGGATGCCCTGGATTGGCAGTGTATAGAGGCAGATATGTCCCCGGGACTGCTGTGTGGAGCGGCCGGATCAGGTGCCGGGATTCAGCAGGGAACAGGCGGGGTAATTGCCTTTGATATACCTTAATTATATGCCGCTTCCGGCAGTTAACAATTCTGTCCGGAACCGGGAATTGCTGTGCTGGTCTGCTGCGGGGGTCTCAGGGATACAAAGCGGCCGCATGCTCCTCCGGAGCCGCTCTTTTGCCTGGTGCCGGGGTATTCCTCCAGCAGAGAAAAAAATACGAGCTGGGTTGACAAGCATGGAACCTTGACGTATGATTACAGAGGTGTAAAGAGAAAGATCTTTACAGGAGGGCCTATGCTGGAGGAAAGAATGCGGATCATCCATCTTATGGATGTGTATGGACCGCTGCTCACCGAACATCAGAGGAAGATCATGGAGGATTATTACCTGGAGGATCTGTCTCTGGGGGAGATTGCCGAAAATGGGGGCACCAGCCGCCAGGCGGTCCACGATGTGATAAAAAGGGTTGTCCGCAGTCTGGAAACCTACGAGGAGAAGCTGCATCTGATGGAGCGTCTCCGGTACATCAGCAAAATGACCGCCGGGGCCATTGAAAATATCAGCACCGGCAACACGGTCCGGATTGAATACGGTCTGAATCTGCTGCGCAAGCTGCAGTCGGAACTGGAAAAGGAGTAGGCCATTGGCTGTTTTTTCTAATCTTACCGAAAAACTTCAGGAGGCCTTCAGCCGTCTGAAAAAGAAGGGAAAACTGACCGAAGAGGATGTCAGTGCCGCCCTGAAAGAGGTTCAGATTGCGCTTTTGGAGGCAGATGTAAACTATAAAGTGGTGAAACAGTTCGTCCGCACGGTGAAGGAACAGGCCGTGGGGGAGGAGATTCTGGCCAGTCTGTCCCCTGCCCAGCAGGTGATCCGGCTGGTGAATCAGGAACTGACAGCCCTGATGGGCGGAGAGAAGGAGTCTGTACGTCTCAGCAGCACACCGCCCACGGTGATTATGCTGTGCGGTCTCCAGGGGGCCGGAAAAACCACCACCTGTGCCAAACTGGCCCGGATGTTCCAGAAACAGAACCGCCGGGTCCTGATGGCTGCCGGAGACGTATACCGTCCAGCTGCCATCCGGCAGCTGCAGGTGCTGGGGGAGTCCCTTAACGTGCCGGTGTTTTCCATGGGAGAGAATATGGATCCTGTGGACATTGCCCGGGCGGCCCGGGAGCATGCCAGAAAAAATGGTTTTGATATTCTGATTCTGGATACTGCAGGCCGGATGCATCTCAATGAAGAGATGATGGAGGAACTGAAAAATATCCGGGAGGCCATTTCCCCCCATGAGATTTTGCTGGCCGTGGATGCCATGACCGGTCAGGACGCAGTCAATGTGGCTGAGGCCTTCAACCGGGATCTGGGAATCGACGGAATAATCCTTACCAAAATGGACGGGGATGCCCGGGGCGGTGCAGCCATATCCGCCCGTTCAGTTACCGGAAAACCGGTGAAATTCGTGGGTCTTGGCGAGAAAATTGACAATCTGGAACCCTTTGTTCCGGAGCGGATGGCTTCCCGTATTCTGGGAATGGGGGATGTGCTTTCCCTGATAGAAAAAGCCCAGGCTGCTTTCGATGAGGATCAGGCCAAAAAGCTGGAGGAGAAAATCCGGTCCCAGAGTTTTGATCTGGAGGACTTCCTGGAGCAGATGAAGCAGATGAAGAATATGGGCCCCATGGAGGATCTGATGGGCATGATCCCCGGAATGGGGGGCCGCAATATGAAGGATCTGAAGGTGGATGAAAAGGATATGCTCCATACGGAGGCCATCCTGCAGTCCATGACCCGCCAGGAGCGGGCCAATCCTTCGATTATCAACGCCAGCCGGAGAAAAAGAATTGCAGCCGGCAGCGGCACCAGCGTACAGCAGGTGAACCGTCTCCTGAAACAGTTTGAGGAGACCCGGAAGATGATGAAGCAGATCGGGCAGATGGGGAAAAAAGGCAGAAAAATGCGGATCCCCGGCCTGTTCTAGTTCATAGAATATGATATTCACTCCAAGGAGGTGAGACAATGGCAACAAGAATCAGACTTCGCAGAATGGGAGCCAAAAAAGCTCCGTTTTACAGAATTGTGGTGGCGGATTCCCGTTCCCCCAGAGATGGAAGATTTATCGAGGAAATCGGTTACTTCAATCCCAGCGGGAAAGAGGAAGCGGTAAAAATTGACGAGGAAAAAGCCCTCAAATGGCTGGGCAGCGGTGCGCAGCCTTCCGAGACTGTGAAATCCCTGCTGAAAAAAGCCGGCGTATGGAAACAGTTCAGCAGCAAATAGGGTTGTAAGGAGGCTATGTGATGGAAAACTTGGTTCGGATCATTGCTGAGGCCCTGGTGGACCATCCGGAATCCGTTTCGGTGACCACAGTGGACCGGGAAGACGGCAGGGTAATTGAACTGCGGGTGGCAGAAGACGACATGGGCAAGGTGATCGGCAAACAGGGCCGCATTGCCAAGGCCATCCGTTCCGTGGTCAAGGCCGCAGCCACCAAAAGCGGTGACAAAGTCAGCGTGGATATCGTGGAAGGCTGATTATGGAACTGGCAATCATTGGCCGGATCGTAAACACCCATGGTATCCGGGGCGAAATCCGGGTATATCCCCTTATGGATGAACCGGAAATGCTGCTGGAGTATGACCGGGTGGCTGTCTGCGTTCCGGGAAAGGAACCGGTCTGGTATAACGTGGACCGGGGACGGATCCATAAACAGATGGCAGTACTGAAACTGGAATCCGTGGATACCATGAACCAGGCGGAGGAACTGAAGGATGCCGAACTGAAGGTGCCTGATGAGGACCTTCCGGAACTGCCGGAGGGCCGCTATTATATCCGCCAGCTGGTGGGCCTTGAGGTCCATACCGACGAAGGTGAACATCTTGGTACCCTGGATCATGTGCTGGAAACAGGAGCCCGGGATGTGTACTCCGTGGTGGACCGGGAGGGAAGAGAGACTCTTCTGCCCAATATTGAGTCCGTTATCCTGGAAGTGGACATAGACAGGGGAATCATGAGGGTACATCTGCTGCCGGGACTCAGGGATTAGGTGGTGCCATGTTTTTCGATGTGCTGACCCTTTTTCCTGAAATGTTCAGCGGGTTTCAGAGCGAGGCCCTGATCAGCAGGGCCGTGGAAAACGGACTCCTGGGAATCCGTACCACCAACATCCGGGACTTCAGCCGGAACCGTCACAAAAAGGTGGATGACTATCCATTTGGAGGCGGCTCCGGGATGCTGATGACACCGGAACCTGTCTTCCTGGCCCACGAACATGTGATGAGTCTGCGGGATAACCGGGAAGAAAAAAGAATGACACTGTTCATGAGTCCGGCCGGAAGGAAACTGGATCAGGAGACTGTGGTGCGGCTCAGCACCATGGACCATCTGGTGATCCTGTGCGGCCGGTATGAGGGAGTGGACCAGCGGGTGATCGACGCTCTGGTGGATGAGGAGATCTCCATTGGGGACTATGTGCTGTTCGGGGGGGAAGTGCCCGCCATGGTGCTGATGGAGGCGGTAAGCCGATACGTCCCGGGAGTGCTGGGCAACCAGGAATCCCTGACCAGCGAATCCTTTTCAGACGGACTTCTGGAATATCCCCAGTACACCAAGCCCCGGGTTTTCCGGGACATGGAAGTGCCGGAGGTGCTTCTGTCCGGAAACCACCAGCTGATAAACCAGTGGCGTGAAAGCAGGGCCCTGGAGAGAACCCGTACCAGAAGACCGGATCTTCTGGAAAGTCAGAAAGACAACAACCAATAAACAATTTCCTTTGGAAGGAGGTAAGACAATGGATATTATCAAGGCAATCAATGATGAACAGCTGAAAAGCGATATTCCTGAGTTTCAGCCCGGCGACACTGTACGTGTAAGCGTTAAAGTTGTGGAGGGAGCGAAGGAGAGAATCCAGGCCTATGAAGGGGTTGTAATCGCCAGAACCGGCGGTGGCATCCAGGAGAACTTCACCGTCAGAAGAACCTCTTACGGCGTTGGTGTGGAAAGAGTATTCCCCATTCATTCGCCCCGGATTGAAAAAATCGAAGTGCTGCGCAGAGGCCGGGTCAGAAGAGCGAAACTTTACTATCTCAGAGAAAGAACCGGTAAATCGGCCAGAATCAGAGACAAAAAGTAATCCGAAGGACCGGTATTTCCGGTCCTTTTTTTCTTGGAGGTCCAGTTTCTTTCCCCAACCGGCCGGTTTTGGGTTATCATTGTAATGGATGAATATAAGATACCGGCAGGAGTCTGTCCGTACTGTCTATAGAAAGAGGGAAATATATGGAACCAATGAACACTCCCGTGGAAAGCGGGGAAAACATCTCAGAAAAGCCCCGGAAAAAGCAGAAGCATCCGGTGCGGGATATGGTGGAAACTGTCCTGATTGCCCTGGCCATCGCCCTTCTCATCCGGACTTTTGTGTTTCAGCCGTTTTATGTCCCCACCACCTCCATGGTACCGACACTGGCAGTGAATGACCGCATTATAGTCTTTGAGCTGGGGATGCGGTTTTCAGAGGTGGACCGGGGGGATGTGATGGTATTCCGGTATCCCCTGGAGCCGGAACTGATCTACGTGAAACGGATTGTGGGTCTGCCCGGAGACCAGCTGGAAATCCGGGAAGAGGGTGTCTACATCAATGGGGAACAGCTTTCCGAAGACTATCTTCCGGAACAGTTCACTTATGCACCCTACGGGCCGGTCACCATACCGGAGGATTCATTTTTCGGGCTGGGGGACAACCGGCCGGACAGTCAGGATTCCCGTTACTGGGGCTTTATTCCCCGGGAGAACCTGGTGGGGGAAGCTGTGATGATTTACTGGCCGGTGAACCGTGCCGGTCTGATCCGATAGGAGCGCGGTCATGCTGATTCAATGGTTTCCCGGCCACATGGCCAAGGCCAGAAGGCTTTTGAAGGAACAGTTGAGTGTGATTGATCTGGTGATTGAGATCCGGGATGCCCGGGTTCCCCGTTCCTCCGGGAACCAGGAACTGACGGAACTGTGCGGGGGAAAGCCCCGGATCATTGTTCTTAACAAGTCCGATCTGGCAGATCCGGTGATGACGGACCGCTGGCGGGCCCGGCTGGAGCAGGAAGCCGAAGGGGTAATTGCCTTCAACAGCCTGCGGCCCCTGAAGGGGGTGGACCGGGTGCTGGAAATGGCAGCTGGAGTCGGCACCGCCGATAGTGAAAAACGGAAGAAACAGGGGCTCAGGCCCTGTCCGGTGAGAGCCATGGTGACCGGAATCCCCAACGCCGGGAAGTCCAGTTTTATTAACGCCCTGGTCCGCAGGGGATCCGCACGGACCGGAAACAGGCCCGGGGTCACCCGGGGCAACCAGTGGGTACGGCTGCTGAAGGATCTGGAACTGATGGACACTCCGGGAATTCTCTGGCCCCGGTTTGAAGACCCCCGGGTGGGAGAACGGCTGGCCTTTACCGGGGCAATCCCGGAAAATGTTTATGATACCACGGAAGGGGCGGCCCTGCTGGCAGAGATCCTGCACAGACGATATCCGGGAGCCCTGAAACGATACGGGATCGAAACATTTGAGGGAGCCGGTCACGACCTGCTGGAGGAAATCGGAAGAAAACGTTCCTTTACCGGAAAGGGTGGCGAAGTCCAGATGGAACGCACCGGACTGAAACTGCTCCATGATTTCCAGTCGGGCAGTCTTGGCCGTATTACCCTGGATGATCCGGAAGAGGAGGAAACGCCGGATGCTGACCATTGATGAGATCCGGGTCCTCTTCCGGCAGGAACAGGTGCCGGGACACATTCTGTCCATGCTGGAGACGGATCCCCGCCGGGGAGTGCAGCAACTGCTTTCCCGGTACCGGGAGGAAATGATCCGGCGCCAGCAGGAACGGATCCGGGTGCTGTCCATGTACCGGCTGGAGCTGAAACACAGGGATATGGAACTGATAACCGCCGGCGTGGACGAGGCGGGCCGGGGACCCCTGGCAGGACCTGTATACGCCGCTGCTGTGAGTCTCCCGGCGGGACTGGTGCTGCCGGGACTCAATGACAGCAAAAAACTGGACCACCGGGAGCGGGCCGTCCTCAGAGAGGAAATCGAGGCCAGGGCCCTGGCCACCGGATGGGGT
>JAXGWN010000025.1:0-10623 GCA_040773285.1 Bacillota bacterium | reverse complement strand
AGGAGGCCGGTACCCTCCGGGAGGCCGCTGCCTCTTTCTATCACTGGCTGGTGGAAAGCGGGGCGGCTGGCCGTCTGGGTCAGCTGCAGGAACGTCTGGAGGAGGAGCAGGAATATCTGTACGCCGGCCGTTATGCCCAGGTCTGGAACATCCTGATGGAGATTCTGGATCAGATGGCCGGGATTCTGGGGGAGGACCCTTCGGATCCGGAACGGTTTATGAGCCTTCTGTCTGCCGGTCTGGGGGACCGGAAACTGGGACAGATTCCCACAGGAACCGACCAGGTGCTGGTGGGGGCCCTGGACCGCTCCAAAACCCATGACATCGGGGCTCTGTTTCTGCTGGGCTTCAATGAGGGGCTGATCCCCCGTTCCGCTCCGGAGGACAGCCTGATCTCCGGCTTTGAGGCGGAGATCCTCCGGGAAAAGGGAATGGAACTGCTGCCGGATCCGGCCACCCGGTACCGGAACGAGAAACTGAACACCTGGCTGGCCCTGGCCAAGCCGTCTGAGCGTCTTTATATCAGTTATGCCCTGGGGGGGCAGGAGGGGGAGACCCTGAGGCCATCCCCCCTGATCCGGCGGATCCGGAGGATCTTTCCGGACCTGATGGTGCACTCCGGCCTCACCGATACCGGTCTTCCGGTCCTTCCGGGAGAGCCTTCCGGCTATGCCCTGGCGGAACTGTCCGGTCTCTGGCTGTCGGCAGCCGCCTCGGGTACACCGGTGCCGGAGGAGGCCCTGCAGTGGCTGCGCCGCATCCGCTGCAGCGATCCGGAAACCCTCCGGAAGCTGCTGGACACCGCATTTCCCCGGGACGTTCCGGTGGGGATTTCCCCGGAACTGGCCAGGCGCCTGTATGGAGAGCGTCCGGTGGTCAGCGTTTCCCGGCTGGAGAAAATGGCGGCCTGTCCCTTTGCCCATTTTGTCCGTTATGGTCTGAGACCGAAGGAACGGCAGATTCTTCAGGTGAAGCCGGCGGATGTGGGAAACCTGTTTCACGGAACCCTGTACCGGTTTGCCCGGGATCTGAAGGAGGAGGGTTTCCGCTGGGAGGCACTGGGGGATGATGACCGCAGCCGGCGTCTGGACCGGGCCCTCACGGACTGCCTGGATACCCCGGAGGGAGAGGCCTTCCGGGAAAGCGGGGCCACCCGGTTTCTGGCCGGCCGGCTGGGGGAGGTGCTGGAAGCCTGCGTGACGGCCATGAGCCTGCAGCTGGCCCGGGGGGAATTTACCCCGGAGGCCTTTGAGGTGGCCTTTGGCCGCAGTGGTGCTCTGCCGGCCCTGGAACTGGAACTGCCCGGCGGAACCCGGGCCCTGCTGGAAGGGATCATTGACAGGGTGGATCTTTGTGCCCGGGGAGAAACCATTTATGCCAAACTGCTGGACTATAAGTCCGGGGCGAAAGATTTTGATTTCACCCGGTTCTGGCACGGCCTGATGCTGCAGCTGATGCTGTATCTGGCCGCCTATACCGGAGGGGCTTCCGGTGTGAGACCGGCGGGAGCCTTCTACTTCCGGGTGGACGATCCCCTGATGGAGGGGGCCACCCTGGCGGAGGCAGAGGCCGCCGGACAGGATCTGGGCCGCTTTCGGATGACCGGAATCCTGGTGAACGATCCGGAGGTATTGGAGGCCCTGGACCGGGATCCCGGGGGGAAGTCCCCGGTGATTCCTGCGGGACTGAAAAAGGACGGAACCCTGACCGCCAATTCCCTGGCGGTGGATCCCGGGGACATGGACCGCATGATGGACTATGCCCGGCAGCAGGCTGCCGGGCTGGCGGCAGGAATCCTGGAGGGCCGGGCGGAGATCAGTCCGTACCGGCTGGGGAAGGACAAAACCCCCTGCGCCTGGTGTGAGGCGGCCGGGGTATGCTTTTTCCGGGGAGGCTCCCCGGGGGCCTGGCCCCGCTATCTGGAAGCCATGAACCGGGATGAGGTGCTTAGGAGACTGAGAGGAGAGGATTGCCATGGGGTGGACCCCGGAACAGAGTGAGGCCATAGAGGACCGGGGAAATACCCTGCTGGTGGCGGCGGCGGCCGGATCCGGAAAGACTGCGGTGCTGGTGGAACGGATTGCCGGTCTGATCCTGTCGGACCGGGTGGAGGTGGACCGCCTGCTGGTGATGACCTTTACCCGGGCGGCGGCCGCCGAAATGAAGGAGCGGATTGCCGCCCGTCTGGAGGCCGCCCTTTCGGAGGGTGAGGACCGGGAGTACATTATCCGCCAGCAGGACAGACTGCAGGGGGCACAGATCTCCACCATGCACGCCTTCTGTTCCTTGCTGGTGCGCCGGTATTTCAGCCGGCTTTCCCTGGATCCGGGATTCCGGATGCTGGACGCCGATGAGGAGGAACTGCTGCGGGAGTCCGTGCTGGATACCGTTTTGGAGGAATTCTACGAAGAGGAAGAACCGTGGTTTGCCCGTCTGGTGCGGACCCTGGGCAGCACCCGGGGAGACGCCCCGTTCCGGGAGACCATTCTCCTGCTGGACAGTTTTCTGCGGGGCTGCGGGGATCCTGAGGGATGGCTCTCCGAGCATCTGGAGGCCTTCCGTCAGGAGGCCCGGGACTACGCCGGTTCTGCCGTGGCCCGGGAGATCTGCCGGGAGGCGGAGACGGCCCTTGTGGGGGCCCGGGAACTGGCCCGGGAAAATATGGAGCTGGCGGAAGCCTCAACGGTCTTTTACGGGGAGGGGGCCAGGGAGGACCAGGCCCTGGTGGAGAGTCTTCTGGCGGCAGCCGGCCGGGGATACCGGGAGCTGGCTCCGGTCCTTACGGAGGCCGGATTCTCCCGCCTGAAGCCGAAACCCCGGAACTGGGAGGGAGACCCTGCAGATACGGAACTGTTCCGGGAGAACCGGGAGCAGATTAAAAAAGTGGTGGAGGACCTGAAGCGGCTGGTACCGGCTCCGGTGGAGGATCTGCAGGAGATGAGCCGGCGGGTGTACCAGGATCTTTTGGATATCCGGGAAGTGCTGAACCGATTCCGGGAGGAACTGGACAGGGCAAAGAAGGAGGCCGGAGCCCTGGCCTTCGATGATCTGGAACACTACACCCTGAGGCTTCTGGAGGATGAAACCATCCGGCAGGAGGTCAGGGAGCAGTATCTCTATGTATTTGTGGATGAGTACCAGGATACCTCCCTGGTGCAGGAGGAGATCATACGGCGGGTGTCCCGGGAGGACAGCCTCTTTATGGTGGGGGACGTGAAGCAGAGCATTTACCGGTTCCGGCAGGCGGCTCCGGAAGTGTTCCTGGCCCGTAAGGACCGGCTGGTGGAGGGAATGGATCCCGGCCCTAGCCGGCTGATTGCCCTGAACCGGAATTTCCGCAGTGCCGAGCCCATTGTGGATACGGTGAACCACCTGTTTTCCCGCCTGATGAGCCGGGAACTGGGGGAGATCGATTACGATACAGTGGAGCGGCTCAATTACGGGGGGCCCCTTCCCGGGGAGGACCATCCGGTTCAGGTGGTCCTGCTGGATAAGGAGGAGTCCTGGGAGACAGAAGATGGCCAGCCGGATCCGGGATATGTGGAGCGGGAGGCGGCGGTGGCCGCCACTCTTCTGAAGGAGGCCCATGGCCGGTCCATTTTTGACCATAAGACGGGGTCCCGGCGGCCCCTTGCCTGGAAGGATATGGTGGTGATTCTCAGGACCAAGGCGGGCTGGGGGGACCGCTATCTTGAGGTGCTGCGGCGGCAGGGAATCCCGGTGTTTATGGACCAGCCCCCCGGCTATTTCGATGCCCTGGAGGTGGAGGTGCTGGTGAACATGCTGCGGCTCACCGACAACTCCCGGCAGGATTATCCCTGGCTCAGTTTTCTCCGCTGCCCGTCCATTGGGATGAGCGGGGAGCAGCTGGGGGAGCTGCGGGCAAGGAATCCGGAAGGCAGTTTCTTTGAGGCGGTGGAGGAAGCTGCGGCGGAGTCTCCGGCGGGCCAGGCCCGGGAGATGGTGAACCGCTGGCGCAGTTACAGCAGTTATCTGACCCTGGACCATCTGGTACAGAGGATTCTCCGGGAGAGCGGCTGGATGGCTCTGGCCGGGGCCATGGAGAACGGACCCCAGCGGCAGGCCAATCTCCGTCTGTTTCTGTCCCGGGCAAAAAAATATGCCGGTCAGTCGGTCCGGGGCCTCAGTGGGTTTCTGTTCTGGCTGGACCGGCTGAAACAGCGGCAGTCGGATCCCGGGGTGGCGGCTCTGGCCGGGGAGAATGCCGATGTGGTGCGGATTATCAGTGCCCACCGGTCCAAGGGGCTGGAGTATCCCCTGGTGCTGGTGGGGGCCCTGGGCAAAGAGTTCAATGATTCGGACTCCCGGGAACCGCTGCTTCTCCACCGGTTCCGGGGTCTGGGGCCCCGGTATACGGATCCGGAGCGGCGGATTGCGGTTCCCATGCCGGACCGTACCCTGATCGCCTCCCGGCTGAAGCGGGAGACCCGCTCCGAGGAGATGCGGATTCTCTATGTGGCGGCCACCCGGGCCAGAAACCGCCTGATCCTTCTGGGGGGGATCCCCGGGTCCCGGGAGGAGACAATGAAGAAGACCCAGATCCGGGATGCGGTCCGGGGGAGAAGCTGGGCCCAGTGGCTGCTGCCGGTGCTGGAGGAGTCCTGTCCGGACTGCCTGCAGCTGATCCGCTGGGACCGGAGCCGGCAGGTGCTGGAGGAGGGGAAAAGAACCCTGGAGGCCGGGCTGATCCGGGCCGGTCTGGAACGGGAGATCTCACGGCCTCCGGCCGGGGAGTGTGAATCCGGGAAACTTCCTAAATACGCCGGGAAAATTCCGTCCAAGCTGGCGGTTACCGATGTGTTCCGGTACAGGAACCGGTCTCTTTCGGAACTGGAAAGGCTCCGGGTGGAGCGGGTGGAAAAGCCCCGGTTTCTACTGGGTGAGGAAGCCTCCGGAACGGAGCGGGGGCTGTCCTACCACCATGTGATGCAGTGGCTGGATACGGAGAAATGTGGTTCGGCAGAGGAGATTGCTGCTCAGATCGGCCGGATGGTGGAGCGGGAGATGCTTCTTCCGGAGGAGGCGGCTCTGGTGGATCCGGGGGCCATCCGGAAGTTCTTTGAGGGGGAACTGGGTCAGAGAGTTCTTAACTCTTCCCAGGTGCGCCGGGAGGTTCCCTTCAATCTGCAGGTGCCGGCGGAGCGGGTGTTTCCGGAGGCGGCCGGAAGCGGAGAAATGGTTCTCATCCAGGGGGTCGTGGATCTTTATTTCCGGGAGCCGGAGGGCTGGGTGCTGCTGGACTATAAGACGGACCGCCGGGTGCGGCCGGACTCCGGGCAACTGGAGGCGTACCGGCAGCAGCTGGGACTGTACCGGGAGGCCCTGGAGACCATGACCGGGGTACCGGTGATACGGACCTGTCTGTATCTGTTTTCCGCCGGTGTGGCGGTGGATCTGGAGGTGTAGGATGCAGGAGTACTGGATTGTGATTGCAGCGGCGGCCGGGGTGCTGGGGGGAATGCTGACGGGCCGGCTGTTTTCCCGGGAAGGGGAAAAGGCCCGGGAACTGATCCGGGCCCGGCAGGAACTGGGCCGCCTGCAGGAACGGCTGCTGGAGTGCGGGGCAGAAGCGGCCCGCTACAAAACTGCCTGGGAGGAGGCAGTAGGGCGCCGGGAGGAGCAGGAGGCACGCCACCGGGAAAACCTGGAGACCCTGGAGGACCGTTTCCGGACCCTGTCCGGGGAGATTTATTCGGAGACCACCCGGTCCTTTCTGACCCTGGCCCGGGAGGAACTGCAGAGGAAAAACGAGGATGCGGACCGGCTTATGTCCCGGCGGGAGGAGGCCATTGGGGATATGGTGGCACCCCTTCATGAGCATCTGGAAAAGGTGAATGCCCGGATCGGCCAGATGGAGCGGGAGCGGATCGATGCCTTTGGTGCGGTCAGTGCCCGGATGACGGATATGCTGAAGGCCCAGGGGGATCTCCGGACGGAGACGGCCAATCTGGTGAAGGCCCTGCGGCTTCCCCAGGTGCGGGGCCGGTGGGGGGAAGTCCAGCTGAAACGGGTGGTGGAACTGGCCGGAATGACTTCCCATGTGGATTTCTATGAACAGGAGAGCCTGGAGGGGGCTCATGGACGGCAGCGGCCAGACATGGTGATCCGGCTGCCGGGGGACAAGGTGATTGTGGTGGATGCAAAAACCCCCCTGATGGCCTACCTGGCGGCGGTGGAGGCGGCCGACGAAAGCGCGGCTTCCCTGCATCTCAGGGAACACGCTTCCCAGGTGAAAAGCCAGATTACGAAACTGGCCCAGAAGTCTTACTGGGCGGGCTTTGAGGATACCCCGGAGTTTGTGGTGCTGTTTCTTCCCGGGGAATCATTTTTCAGTGCAGCTCTGGAGCAGGACCCCGGCCTGATTGAGTACGGGGCGGCCAGAGGGGTTCTCCTGGCCACCCCCACCACCCTGATTGCCCTGCTGAAGTCGGCGGCCCTGGGATGGCAGCAGGATAAGCTGACCCGGGATGCCCGGGAGATCAGCCGGATGGGCCGGGAACTGTATGACCGGATCCGGGTGCTGGCCGGACATTTCGGTGAACTGAAGTCGGGGCTTTCCCGCTCGGTGGCGGCCTACAACCGGATGGCGGGATCCTTTGAGAGCCGGGTGCTGGTCAGTGCCCGAAAGTTCGGGGAGTACGGGCTGTCCGGGGGACAGGAGATTTCGGAGGCAGGCCAGCTGGAAGTGAGCTGCCGGGAGGCTCCGGAGGAAAATTCAGGGGTGTAAGGGGACCCTGGATAGGGTACAATGATCGGAAAGGAGGTGCGTGCATGGTAAGAATTGTACTGGACAGTTCCTGCGATCTGCCGGAGGATATCCGTCAGAAGTACGGCATTCTGTCGGTGCCTTTGCAGGTGACCATTGGGGAGGAGAGTTTCCGGGACTGGGTGGAACTCCATCCGGACGAGCTGTTTCACCGGATTGCCACGGAAAACATTGCGCCGGTGACCAGTCAGCCGATTCCGGGGGACTGGATGGAGGTGTTTGAAGGGTGCCGCGCACGGGGGGAGGAAGTGCTGGTAATCACCATTCCGGACGCGCTGAGCGGGACCTATCAGGGGGCCGTGCTGGCCCGGCAGGAGTTTCCCGATGTGAAGATCGAAGTCATCAGTGCCACCACAGCCAGCATCGGGGTGCCACTTATTCTGGACACCATGGGGGACACTATTCTTTCAGGGGCTTCCCTGGAGGAACTGGCCGAAACGTACCGGGAACTGGATGCCCGGGTGCGCACCTACGTGATCGTGGGGGATATGACCATGCTGAAGCGGGGAGGACGGATCAGTGGCAGTACGGCCCTGATCGGTAATGTACTGAACATCAAGCCGATTCTCGTCCTGACCAGGGAAGGGAAACTGGAGGCCTTCGACAAGGTGCGGGGGTTCCGCAAGGCGGTGGCCCGGATCCGGGAGATGTTTGAGAAGGAGGGGGACCCCTCCATGCCGGCTGCCGTGATCGATGCCAAGAATCCCCATGAAGGGGACGCCCTGGCGCAGGCCCTTAGGGAGGCGGCGCCGGAACTTAGGATCATCCGTTCCGTGGTGGGCTCGGTGATCGGATCCCATGTGGGTCCCGGCACCTTTGCCACGGCATACTTTGCCAGATAATCAGCACTTATACCAGGCTCCCTGCGGGGAGCCATTTTCCTTCGAAATCCCCCCTTTGACAACAAAAAATCACCCGGGTATACTCAGGGAAAGAAGTCCGGAATGGCTGTCCGGACAGAAAAGGGCCGGGTACCGGGATCATGAAGCATTAATCCATTTCAGTGTAACAGGTTGCAGCCGCAGGAGGTTCCTTTGGGAATGGGCCGGCGGCGTTGTTACTGTGGAGTGGAAGCGTGTTCCGGGATACCCCGCGCTGGCAGCCGGCCGGCAGCCGGGTCTGTTTGGCTGCGGACAGGATCCGGAATCCTCACTCCTCCTGACAGGGAGGTTTTTTAATGAATTTTATTGAGTGTAAGAGTATCAGAAAATATTTTGGGGACCGGCTGATTCTTGACATCCCGGAACTGACGGTCCTGGAATCGGACCGGATCGGAGTGGTGGGGGCCAATGGGTCCGGAAAGACCACCCTGCTGAGCCTCCTGATGGGCTCCATCCAGCCGGATGAGGGGATGGTCCGCCGGGAGGGGAGCCTGGCTCTGGCCACGCAGATGGAGACGCCCTCTGTAACGGAACTGGATGGTTTTCTGGCCTCCCGTTTCCGTGTGCCCCGGCGCTGGCGGGATACCCTCAGTGGTGGGGAGAAGACCCGGTTCCGGTTGGCGGGGGCCCTGGGCGGGAATCCCGCCATCCTGCTGCTGGATGAGCCCACCTGCAATACGGATCTGGAGGGAATTGCCCTTCTGGAGGAGATTCTTACAGACTGGCAGGGAGGTCTGGTTCTGGTGTCCCATGACCGGTGGCTGCTGGACCGGCTCTGTACGGAAATTCTGGAGGTGGAAGGCGGAAGGGTCCGGAGATATCCGGGAAATTACAGTGCCTATGAGGTTCTTAAAGAGGAGGAAGAGAAGAAGGCCTGGTCGGATTACCGGCAGTGGTACCGGGAGAAAAGGCGCCTGGAGGAGGCTGCCCTGGGGATCAGCCGGAAGGCCAGATCGGTGAGGAAGACTCCTTCACGGATGGGAAATTCGGAGGCCCGGCTTCACAAAATGCATTCCCAGAAGGCCACCCGGGGACTGGAGGCGGCGGCCAGGAGGATCCGCAGCCGGATCGGGCAGCTGGGAGAGGTGAGCCGGCCGTCCGGCCGCCAGGAGATCCGTCTGGAGTCATTGCCGTCCGGCCGTTTGCACGGCAGTGTGGCGGTGGAGGCGGAAGGGTTGAGTGTCAGGCTGGGAGAACAGACTCTCCTGGAGGAGGCTTCCTTCCTGGTTCCTTCGGGCAGCCGGATGGCCCTTATGGGCTCCAACGGCAGCGGGAAAAGCACGCTTCTCAAAATGATTCTTTCCCGTACGTCTCCTATCTGGGTGGCGCCGGGGGCGAGGATCGGGTATTTCAGTCAGGAACTGGATATCCTGGACCCCGAAAAAGATATTCTGGCAAACGTGATGGAGACCTCTGCCCATCCGGAGGAGTATGCCCGGATGTTGCTGGCCGGACTGCTGTTCCGGGGGGACTGTGTCCACCGTCCGGTGGGAGTGCTGAGCGGCGGGGAGAAAGTAAAAGTATCCTTTGCCAAAATCCTGGTGGGGGACCACAACCTGCTGATTCTGGATGAGCCCACCAATTTCATGGACATCGGGTCCCTGAAGGTGATGGAGGAGTTTCTTTCCTCTTATCCGGGCACCCTCCTGTTTGTGACCCATGACCGGGCCTTTCTGGAGGCAGTGGCCACCGGGGTTCTTTCCATTGAATCCCAAAAGATCCGGCAGTATCCGGGTGTTCCGGTTCCGGATCCGCATTCCCGGCTTCTACAAGACCCTGAAGACCGGGACGCCCTTCTGGAAAACAGGAACCGGCTGCTGGTACTGGAGACCCGGCTCAGCGAACTTTCTGCACTGCTGGGTACGGGGAAGAGTCCTGAAGAAAAGGAGCGCCTGGACCGGGAGTACCTGGAACTGGCCCGGGAGGTGCAAAGACTCAGAGAGGATCAGGAGAGATGACCGGCCGGATTGAGAGGGATATGTGCAGCACAGTACAGGATCCCTAAAGAATGAATGGGTTGGGCCTGCTCTCCCACAATTCCTGACTTCAGAAGAGGAATCATGAACCGGATAGCCAATATAATGTATTGATCAGGCAGGAAATGTTTACAGTCAGGGGGACACTCATGAACAACCAGAATATATTCACCGGAGCAGACCGGCCCCTGGGCCGGAGCCTTCTTGATGCACTGGAGGGTGCCACGGAGGTCCGGTTCATAGTGTCCTTTCTCCGGGAGTCCGGCGTGCGGATGATTCTTCCTTCCCTGGAGACACTGGCCGACAGACAGGTGCCCATACGGATTCTTACCGGAACCTACATGAACATAACGGAACCGGGAGCTCTGTATCTTCTGAAGGAGAGGCTGGGAGATCGGGTGGACCTGCGGCTTTTCGATGAGCAGGACCGCTCTTTTCATCCCAAGACCTATCTGGTGTTCCGGGAGGATGGAAACCAGTTGTTCATTGGGTCATCCAACCTTTCCCGCAGCGCCCTGGAGCAGGGGATAGAGTGGAACTACCGGCTGCGGGAGGAAACGGCCCCGGAGGATTTCCTGGCCTTCGCCGGGGCCTTTGATGCGCTGTTTGCCGGCAGTCAGCCGGCCACCGCCGAGGTGCTGCGGGCTTACGCCAGGCAGTGGAGAAAGCCGGTGGTGACTCCGGCTGAGCCTCTGAGAGACAGGAAGAAGGCTGAAGTATTAAGTGGGGACGACTGGAAGACGGAGGAGCCTATTCCCCGGGGCGCTCAGCTTGAGGCACTGTATGAACTGAAACTGGCCCGGGAAGAAGGGATTACCCGGGGCATGGTGGTGGCCGCCACTGGTACCGGGAAAACCTATCTGGCCGCTTTCGACTCCCGGGAGTTTCCCCGGGTGCTCTTTCTGGCCCACCGGCAGGAGATTCTGGCCCAGGCCATGGAGACCTTTCTCAGTGTCCGTCCCGGAGACCGGGCCTCTTT
>JAXGWN010000024.1:0-10746 GCA_040773285.1 Bacillota bacterium | reverse complement strand
GGCACCAGTACCACCATGTTGGGAATGGAGCGCATCAGGGAAATATCCTCCACCGACTGGTGGCTGGCCCCATCCTCCCCCACAGTGATTCCCGCATGGGTGGCGGCAATCTTCACGTTCAGACGGGGATAGCAGATGGAATTGCGGATAATCTCGTAGGCTCTTCCGGTGGCAAACATGGCAAAGGTGCTGGCGAAGGGGATCTTGTTTTCCCGGGCCAGTCCGGCTGCCACCGCCATCAGGTTCTGCTCGGCAATTCCCATATTGAAGAATCTCTCCGGATAAGCCCGGCTGAAATCGTAGGTTTTGGTGGATTTGGAAAGATCCGCATCCAGTACCACCACATCCCGGTTTTCTTTTCCCAGTGCCACCAGGGCCGTTCCGTAGGCATCTCTTGTTGCTCTGTCAGACATATTCCATATTCCTCCGTATCAGGCCAGTTCCTGCAGGGCAATTTCCACCTGCTCCGCATTGGGGGCGGCTCCGTGCCAGCCCGCCTGGTTCTCCATAAAGGACACACCTTTTCCTTTGACGGTCCGGGCAATGATCATTACCGGAGTGTCCTTCACCCGGTCTGCCTCCTCCACAGCCTGGAGAATCTCCTCCATACTGTGTCCGTCGATGCGGATCACGTGCCAGCCGAAGGCTTTCCACTTCTCGTCCAGGGGCTCGGGGCACATCACTTCCAGGCAGGTGCCGTCAATCTGCAGGCCGTTTCCATCCAGAAAGGCCACCAGATTATCAAGGCCATAATGGGCTGCCGCCATGGCAGCCTCCCAGACCAGCCCTTCCTGGACTTCTCCGTCTCCCAGCAGGGCAAATACACGGTTCCTGCGGCCATCCAGTTTGGCGGCCAGGGCCATCCCCACTGCGATGGAGATCCCCTGTCCCAGGGAGCCGGTGGAAATCTCCACCCCCGGCACCTTGTTCATGTCGGGATGTCCCTGCAACCGGCTGCCCAGCTTTCTCAGAGTGGCCAGTTCCTCCACGGGGAAAAATCCCCGGAGAGCCAGAGCCGCATAGAGAAGGGGAGCCGCGTGTCCCTTGCTCAGCACAAAACGGTCCCTCTCCGGCATCTCAGGATCCATGGGATCCAGATTCATAATGTGAAAATAAAGAGCCGTCACGATGTCCGCACCGGACAGGGAGCCCCCCGGATGACCGGAACCCGCCTCCCCCAGCATCTTTATGATTTCCCTGCGCACCTCCCTGGCTTTATCCTCCAGGGACAAAACAGTCTGTCTGTCCATTTATCGTCCTCCCGTAGTCTATTCCCGCCGGAATTGCATCCTAAAATTTTATCAAAGGGTTCCCAGTCTGTCCAATTCTTTCTGGATCCGCCCGGTCCACTGCAGGACCCAGGGCTCCGTGGATTCCCCGAATTCCCCCATCGTCTCCTGATACAGACGGATGGCTTCATCTCTTTGTTTCAGTTCCCCCAGCAGTTGTCCCTTCATCAGGACGGTCCGCAGAAAAATTTTCACCATTTCCGGATCTTTCTGTCCACGGGCCTGCTGTTCCACCTGAGTGTATCTGGCCAGTACCCGGCGCAGCTGGCTGCGGCCAAACAGACCGCCGCTGCGGTCCGCCTGCATCTGGGACTGCTCCAGAATGCTTTTCAGGACAAGGGGCCGGATCACTGGATCCCGGCTGCCGGAATGGGATTTTTCAATCTCCTGAAATGCTTTGAGTGCTTCCCGTTCACGGCCCATCCCCTGATGGATCTGACCGGTCCGGTAACGGGCCTGCACCTGACCCCGCAGGAGTTCCTCCGTGGCTCCTGGACCGGCACTCAGCGTCCGGCCGAATACCTCCAGTGCCTCCCGGTAGGCACCAGTCTCGGAGAGATCATTGCCGGAAATCACCAGGGCCTGCACCAGCAGGTCCTGCAGATGGGGATCCCCCGTACTATCCTGAACGAAGTCCTCCAGTTCCTCCCGGGTGGCGTCCACCAGATCGTGTTTCCGCAGCCGGTAGGCACATCGGATTTTTTCCAGATAGGTGTGGCCCAGATGCATGCGGAACTCCAGGGGATTTTCCCCCCGGAACAGTTCCAGAATCCGGTCCGCATTGTCCACCATGTCTCCGGGAAGATCCAGTTTCTCCAGAGCCTGCTGGCGGCTTCGAAGGACCGCCATCAGGTGACTGCGGACCTCCCGGCCGGCATGCCCGGCCAGATCTGCCGGGATCTCAGCAGTGATTTCCCGGAGTCTGCCATACTGCTCCATCTGAAGCAGCAGGCTGCACTCCTGATGCAGTGCGGCGGCCCGGATCTCCAGAATACCGGTTCCCCCGCCATCCGGCAGCTGCCGGATGGCGCTGAAATCCTCCAGGGCCATCTCCCGGTTGCCGGTCAGGGCATACGCCCTGCCCCGCTCCAGGCGGGCCTGGTTCAGGGGAATCCAGCCGGGCTCCAGCCGGTCTCCAAAGAACCCGATCATACGGGACAGGCTGCCGGTCACTTCCCCGTACTGTTCCCCGTCCATATGAACTCCCGCCCTGGCCAGCCAGGCCTGGGCCAGAATCTCCCGGTCCTCCGGACGGTCCCATCCGGTGGCCTCCTCCACCAGCTGCTGCCAGGAGGAGGCTGCCAGCAGTTCCCAGCCGGCTTCCTTCTCCAGGGTTCCCCGGCGCATAAGGACGTCCAGTTTCCGTCTGGTCTCCGCTGGCCCCTTCAGTTCGCCGTATCTTTCCAGATAGGATTCAAAGGTCTCCAGAGCCTCCTCCGGCCGGCCGGCCTTCTCCAGGGCCAGTCCTTTAAGATGCAGCGCCTCTGCCAGACGGCGAATCTCCCGGTCCTCCTGTCCGGAGGAAAACCCGTCAGCAAACTGTACGGCCAGAGCCACCGTTTCCGGATGCTTATCCAGAGCAGACAGGGCCCGCAGGGTTTCCAGATAGATCTGGCCGGTCTGCTCCCGGACTTCCGGCTGAAGAATATCCTGCAGTCGGCTGATCCCCCGGATCCCGGCCTCCCGGGCCTGGTCCGGCCGGCCGGCCCCGTTTTCCAGACCGGTCAGGCGGGTATACGAGCGGGCCAGCAGTTCCAGCATTTCTTCTTCCCGGGCCCCGTCAAAGCTGTTCTGCAGCAGATTCAGGGTGGCACAGGCCCGGGATACATCCCCCAGTTCCTCTTCCAGCAGGGACCGTTCCATCAGGCTGCGGCATACCAGCAGGCGGATCTCAGGATCCTCCTGACGGGCATATTCATTGTACAGGTCACTGAGCAGTTCCGCTCCCTGAACAGTGCGGCCCAGTTCCCGGACCGTAAGTGCCTCCGTGAAACGGATCCTGGCATCGGCACGGCAGATCTCAGGATCCTGTGTTCCGGAAAAACGCTCCCGGAACCGGCCGCAGTCCTCCAGAACTTCCTCTTTCCAGTTCAGTTCCTGTTTCATGGATACGGAATTTAAAAAGCTCCGGGCCGTGAGAATTTCCTGTAGAGGATCCGTATCCCCCAGGTATTCCTCCCGGAGGCGGCCCAGAACCCGGCCCGCCTCAATCAGACTTCCCTGCCGGCGCAGCAGTTCCGCCTTACCCAGATATCCCAGAGCCCGGTACCGGCGCACCGGCTGCATCCAGGCCCCCTCATAGCGGTTCAGCAGCCGGTTAAACCCTTTCAGGGCCAGTTCCGGCACCTGGGTCTCCTGCATGACCACCGCCCGCAGCAGGGTCAGAAGGGCACCCAGTTCCAGATTTCCCTCCCGGTTTTCCGCCTCATCGGCCAGATTGGCCAGTTCCCCGGGCAGCAGTTCCCTGCTTCCGGTGGACACTGCTGCCAGAGCCCGGAGGCAGCGCACGGAAAACTCTTCTCCGGCCGGCTCCAGTTCCTTAACGGCCGAATCAAAATCTTCCCGGGTCATCTCCAGATATCCCCGGTACAAGGGAAGCAGTTTCCGGACCGCTTCGGTACCGTACAGTTCATCCCGGAGCCACTGCCGGGCCTCTTCCCGGCGGTTTTCCTGCATCAGCCCCAGCGCCTGCAGGAAGTTCAGGGTGTCTTTCTCCTCCGGAAAAGGTTCAAGATTTTTCACCACATACCGGATCCGGTCCAGCTGGGTGAGAACCCGGGCGCCACCCCCACGGGCAGCCTCCAGCCGGGCTGACCGGAGTCCCAGGGTAAGGACCCGCTCATCCCGTACTGTGCGGTCCATGCCCATGGCCAGCTGCATTCCCTTGGCCAGAAGCTCCCGGATCACTTCCGTTGACTCCGGACACATACGGTCCAGAAACAGGCAGCGGCGGAGAAACTCCTCTTTTTTACCGGAGTCCAGCCCCTCAGTGCCCGCGGTCAGCAGAAACTCCGCAGCCTCCCGGTACCTGGCCCGCCGGATCAGATCATCGGCCTTTTCCAGTACCCCCTTCTCTCCGGGGCTCTCCAACGGAGACAGGGCCGGCAGCCCTGCCGGCTGCCAGCAGAAATCATCCTCCCCGGTATAGTGCTCCAGCAGGAGATTCCGTCTGGTTTCCAGAAACCGCACCGGGTTCCCGATCAGGTCCGGCATACCGGCATCGCAGGCCACCGCCAGGGCACCGAGAATCTCCCGGGCCCCCAGACGGTTCTCCCCGTCACCGGAAATCAGGCTTTCCAGCCCGGTTCCGCAGAAACGGTTCAGATCCCTGTTCCCGAAGGGGATGGCCCGGCGGGGTTCTCCTGCCCCTTCCGGGGCAACAAACCACACCGACTCATGATTCCGGATCCAGGCAGGAATTCTATGCCATTCATCCCGCCGGTGCAGGAACCAGAACATAGGGCGCGGCAGTGCATTTTCCTTCAGCACATCCTCCAGAGCCAGCAGAAAGGGCCCCCTCTCCCGGCCGGAAAACCCGATCACCAGGGGGGAGCGCTGTCTCAGCACCGCCTCTGCCGTCCTCCGGGCCGGATCCGGTTCCGGAGCCTCCCCGGGCAGACGGTAATCCTTCCAGGTTCCATTCAGATAGATCAGTTGCAGCCTGTCATCCCGGAACCTGTACTCTTCCATATTTTCCCTGGTGCCGTAAACGTCGGGTTCAGCCCCGAAATGCCGGGCAGCCCGGGCCAGGGAATCATCGAAATTTCCGGTCAGGGCCACCCGGGCAGGACGCCCGGCGATCAGCAGGCGGGCCGCCAGGTATACCTCCGGGGCCGGATCCGGACGGGACAGTTCCCTGAAGCGGTCCTGCCGCCGGCGGGGATCCGCCAGGCTTCTGGCCACCAGTTCACCATACCGGTCTCCGGGCAGGGACCCGAAAGGATATCCCATGGGACTGTCCTCCCGGGAAAGCAGTTCCCGGCTCAGTTCCTCCGCTCCGGGCACCTGCCCGGAAAGTCCGGACCCAAAGCAGAAGCAGTAGCCTCCGCTGTCTCCGGCTCCTCCGGCCCGGATGGCCGCCGCTGCCTGTTTCAGTCCGATGATTCTCCGTTCGCTCATGGTTTCCTCCACCTGATTATTCTCCGCCACCAGAGGCCACGAAATGCAGCCAGCCACTGATGAACGGGTCGATATCCCCGTCCATCACCCGGTCCACATCCCCCACCTCTATGCCGGTTCTGTGATCCTTTACCATCTTATAGGGGTGGAACACGTAGGAGCGGATCTGGCTGCCCCAGGCGATCTCTTCCTTCCCTCCCCGGATGGCGTTCATTTTCTCTTCCTGTTCCCTGCGCTTACGTTCATACAGTTTGGCCGTCAGAATCTTCATGGCCGAGGCCTTGTTGGAGGTCTGGGAACGCTCGCTCTGACACTGCACCACGATGCCCGTGGGCAGGTGGGTGATCCGTACCGCAGAATCGGTCTTGTTGACGTGCTGTCCCCCGGCTCCCCCGGAACGGTAGGTATCCACCCGCAATTCAGTCTCATCAATGGTGACCGTCACATCGTCCGGCACCTGGGGGATCACATCCACCGAGGCGAAACTGGTATGTCTGCGGCCGGCGGAATCAAAGGGAGACATCCGCACCAGCCGGTGCACACCGTTTTCCGCCTTCAGTTTCCCATAGGCATACAGGCCCGAAACCCCAATGGTCACACTTTTCAGACCGGCCTCATCCCCAGACTGATAGTCAAGAACCTCCACCTGAAATCCCTGGGCCTCACACCAGCGCAGGTACATCCGGTAGAGCATCTCGGCCCAGTCCTGGCTTTCGGTTCCACCGGCCCCCGGGTGCAGGGTAAGGATGCAGCCGCTGGCATCGTAGGGGGAGGTGAACAGAGTGCTCAGTTCCATATCCCGGGCAATCTCCTCCGCCCTCTTCAGTGCATTTTCCGCTTCCCGGGCCAGTTCCCGGTCCTCCTCACCGCTTTCCGTCCACAGATCGCTGTAAACGTCCACTTCCTCACAGGCCAGTCGGAACTCCTCCAGCTGCCGAAGCACCTCTTTCAGCTGGTTCAGTTCGCGGCCTGTAGTCTCCGCCTTCTGACGGTCCTGCCAGAAATCCTCCCCCAGCATGCTTTCCTCCAGTTCCCGGATTCTTGCCTCTTTCCCTGCCGGGTCAAAGGGAATCCCTCACTTCCTGGTGGATTTTGTTCAGCGCCTCCCGGCGTTCCTGAAATTCATACAACACAGTATCACCCTCTCTATTTTCCGCAACAATGCTTATATTTCTTTCCGCTGCCACAGGGGCAGGGTTCATTCCTTCCCACTTTACGGCTTCTTGCCGCCTGTTTCTCCTCAGGCTGGTCCTGATTGGTCTGCATGTTGGTTACCGGCTGCCGGGGCTGGGTCAGCACCACCCGGTAAATCAGGCGGCAGACCTCCTCCTTGATGCTGGCAATCATGTTCTGGAACATGTTGTATCCTTCAAACTTATATTCCAGAAGGGGATCCTTCTGGCCATAGGCCCGGAGCCCTATGCCCCCCTTCAGCTGATCCATGGCGTCGATGTGGTCCATCCACTTCTCATCCACCACCTTCAGGATCACAATTCTTTCCAGCTGCCGCATCATTTCGCTACCCAGCTGATTTTCCCGCTCCTCATACAGTTCCCGGGCCAGCGTCCGGAACAGTTCCTCAATCTCCTCGGGACTTCGCTTCAGAAGTTCCTCCCGGGAAGGCCGGCGGGCCGGCAGATACGTCTGGGCTGCAAAGCCCATCAGGCCGTCCAGATCCCACTCCTCGGGAAACTGGCTCAGCCGGTTGAACATGCTGATGGACTCCCCGATCACCGAACCGATCATGGACAGAACCTCTTCTTTGAGGTCTTCGCCCATCAGGACGGACCGGCGCTGCCTGTATATGATCTCCCGCTGCTGGTTCATCACGTTGTCGTATTCCAGCACGTGTTTTCTTGTTTCAAAGTTCCGGTACTCCACCTTCTTCTGGGCGCTCTCAATGGAACGGCTCAGCAGAGGATGGTTGATGGGGGTCTCGTCGTCCATACCGATCCGGTCCATGATACCCTGCAGGTTTTCCCCGCCGAACAGCCGCATCAGTTCGTCCTCCAGAGACACATAGAACTGGCTGGATCCCGGGTCCCCCTGACGGCCGGCACGGCCCCGCAGCTGGTTGTCGATCCGCCGGGACTCATGGCGCTCCGTCCCGATGATATGGAGCCCCCCCAGCTGGTGGACCCCTTCTCCCAGCACGATATCGGTCCCCCGTCCGGCCATGTTGGTGGCAATGGTGACCATGTCCTTCTGGCCGGCCTGGGCCACAATTTCAGCCTCCCGCTCATGATATTTGGCATTCAGGATCTGGTGGGGCACCCGGAGGGCCTCCAGCATCCTGCCCAGCCGCTCGGAATTTTCAATGCTGACCGTACCCACCAGCACCGGCTGACCCGTGCTGTGGCGACGGCGGATTTCCTCCACCACCGCCTGGAACTTCCCCTCTTCCGTCCGGTACACCAGATCGTCCAGATCCTCACGGACACAGGGCTCATTGGTGGGAATCTCCACCACGTCCATGCCATAAATGCTCATGAACTCCTGCTCCTCAGTCCGGGCGGTTCCGGTCATCCCGGCCAGTTTTTTGTACATCCGGAAGAAATTCTGGAAGGTGATGGTGGCCAGTGTCTGGGATTCGCGGGCGATCTGCACATTTTCCTTGGCCTCAATGGCCTGGTGCAGCCCGTCTGAATAGCGGCGCCCGAACATCAGACGTCCGGTGAACTCATCCACGATGATCACCTGACCGTCCTTCACCACGTAACTGACGTCCCGTTTCATCAGGACATGGGCCTTCAGGGCCTGGTTCACATGGTGCCCCAGCTCCGCATTTTCCCCTTCATAGATGCTTTCAACGCCCAGCATGTTCTCCACCCGGGCCAGCCCCTGCTCTGTGAGGGTCACCAGTTTTTCCTTCTCCTCCACGGTATAATCCTCTTCCCGTTTGAGCCGGGGGATCACCTTGGCAATCCGGAAATACAGTTCTGTGGGTTTGTCGGCCTGTCCGGAAATAATAAGAGGGGTTCTTGCCTCATCAATAAGGATGGAGTCCACCTCGTCCACAATGGCAAAGTTCAGTTCTCTCTGACTCAGCCGCTCCGGCTGCACCGCCATGTTGTCCCGGAGATAGTCGAAACCGAACTCATTGTTGGTCCCGTACACGATATCGCAGGCATACTGCTCCCGGCGCTGGGACGGCGGAATATCGTGCACAATCAGTCCGGTGCTGAGTCCCAGAAACTCATAAATCCGGCCCATCCATTCCGAGTCCCGGCGGGCCAGATAGTCGTTTACCGTGATCACGTGAACCCCTTTCCCGGTCAGAGCGTTCAGATAGACCGGCAGGGTGGCCACCAGGGTTTTTCCTTCCCCGGTCTTCATTTCGGCAATCCGCCCCTGATGGAGCACCATGCCCCCCATCAGCTGGACGTCAAAATGCCGCATTCCCAGTACCCGCCGGGAAGTCTCCCGGACCACCGCAAAGGCCTCGGGAAGCAGATCCTCCAGACTGGCTCCCTCCAGGAGCCGGCTGCGGAATTCACTGGTCTTGGCCTGGAGTGCCCCATCATCCAGCTGCCGGATGGAGGGTTCCAGTTCATTGATCCGGGCCACGGCCTTTTCCAGTTTCCGTATCTCCCGGGCATTTTCATCAAAAATTTTCTTAAGCCTGTTCAGCATATATCCTACCCCTTCACTCCGGCGTCCCGCCGGCATTCTTCTAATCATTATATCCTAAATTCCGGGATCTATGAAACCGGGGGCACAAAAAAACGGGGCCGCCAGAGGCGGCCACCGCATAATCCTTCTATTCCGGCTCAATCAGTCCGTAGGTTCCGTCCTTACGGGCGTAAACCACGTTTACCTTTTCTGTCTCATCATTGGTGAACACGAAGAAATCGTGGCCCAGAAGATCCATCTGCATGACTGCCTCTTCCTCATTCATGGGCTTCCAGAAGAAACTCTTTCTCTTGATGATCAGATTCCCGGCAGCGCTTTCAGGTTCCGGTTCTGCAGCCACAGCCGCAGCCTTCAGACCGGAGGCCCTGTGTTTACGGTCCAGTTTGTCCTTCAGTTTCAGATACTGGCTTTCCAGAATGTCCGCCGCCGCGTCGATGCTGGCGTACATATCGGTGGAACGCTCCTCCGCCCTCAGATAATAACTGTGATAATGGGCAGTCAGCTCTGCGATATGCTGGCCGCTTTCCACCCGGAGCCTGGCCTGTACTTCCGCATCGCTGTCAAAATATTTCTCCATGGACAGCAGTTTCTTTTCCACGTACTGTTTCAGAGCGTCTGTGACTTCTGTTCCTTTGCCTCGCACTGTGATTCTCATACGCATCGCTCCTTTTTTGTTGATACCTTCTATATTCCGGAAAAGGCGGCAAAATCCTTCCGGATTTCATTTTTCACAAATTATTTTTATCTCAAATTCCCGGTCTGTTTATCCACAGGGCTGAGGATAAGCGGGCCGCACCTGGAGGGTCGGGCGGGGGTTTTCCCCATAGCACCGGGCCCTTTCCCCACCGGGGCCTTCTGATGTGGATACTGTGGATAACGTGGAAGGTACCCAAGGAAACCGGAAAACTCCTGACGGCACAGCCTCCGTGCCGAGAATATTCATCCTTCCGCTTTAACCCTTATGCATCAAGGGTTTTCAGGATTTCCTTCCGGGAATCTCTGGAAAACATCAGGCAAAATCATAAAATTTCCTTATGAAAATTCCGCCGGTTTCCGGCAGGGAACACCGGATGGGTTATCCACAGCCTATCCTCCCGGAACCCTGTCCGGAAAGACCATATGTCAAGAAAATTTTTCCTCTGTTTTCCACATACCGGGCGGCAGGGTCTTCTGTGGATACTGTGGATAACCCCCGGGTCTCCCGCTATAGGGGCTCCTGCCTGTGGAAGACCTGAGGATTACCGGTGGAAAATGTAAGACAATATATTTTTTCCGCACCGGCCCGGAACAATACCCGGGCACATTCCTGCAGGGTCGCTCCGCTGGTGACCACATCATCCACCAGAAGAACCGACCGGGGAATGGGGCCCATATTTTTTCGGATCCGGAACCGGCCGGCCACATTTTCTGCCCGCCTGCGGCCGGAAAGACCCGCCTGAATATCCCCGGAAGAGCGTTCCAGAAAATTCACCGGCCTCAGCCCCAGGCAGGATGCCACCTCCCGGCCCAGGAGCCCCGCCGGATGATAGCCCCGCTGGCCGTCCCGGACCCGGTGTCCGGGAACCCAGGTCACCGCTCCGGGCTTCTGAAGCCCCCCGGGACCCCTGAGAAAGGCCTCTGCCATCAGATAGCCCATCACCGGAATCAGATGGGTCCCTCCCCGGTACTTCAGTTTCAGAACCGCCTGCCGGAAATGACCCTGATG
>JAXGWN010000023.1:0-10830 GCA_040773285.1 Bacillota bacterium | reverse complement strand
TCTTTCCTCACTGCCCACCCTCCGGGTGGTGATTGACGACGACTTTACCCCGCTTTCCTATTACGATGCCGGCAGCCGCAGATATCTTGGAATCGCGCCGGAACTGTTCAGCCACCTGGCGGAAAAGCTGGGCATCTCCTGGGAGCCGGTGGGGGTTCCCGGCAGCACCTGGGAGGAAAAGACCACACTGTTTTACTCCGGACAGGCAGATCTGCTGCTGCCGGTCAGCATCACGGAAGAAAGAAGAGCCGACGGGATTTTTACCGGTCCCTTTTACCAAAGCTATTACGCAGTGATCGGCAGGACCGGGCAGGAGGCCGTGGTGGCCTCCCCGGAGGATCTGACCGGATACCGGGTGGGGGCGGTGCGGAATACCGCAGGGGCCGCCTGGCTGGAGGAAACCCTGCCGGAAGATAGCCGGGTGCTGGTGGATACCCAGCAGGAACTGTACCAGAACCTCCGGGAGGGGACCCTGGATTTCGGACTTCAGAATCAGGACGTATTCCTGGAGGACCGGTTCCGCCTGGAAATGTTTGATCTGACCGGACACTTTCTGCTGGCGGGATATCCCCGCCGCTACGGATTTTATCTGGGGGAAACCCCGGAACTGGCCCGCCTTGCCGGACTGCTGGACCGGGCTATGGCCACCGTGGAGTACAGCGCCCTGATCTCCCATTACCGGACGGCTGAGGACGCCCTGCTGAGGCGCTATCTGGAGCAGAGACAGAACCGGGGCCAGCTGGGTTTTCTGCTGGGTGCGGCCATCCTTACGGCGGCTGCCCTGGCCTGGCTGGCCTGGCGCAGCCGCCGGATGAACCGGAACCTGTCGGGCGTTCTGCGGCAGCTGGAGGAGGGGAACAGACGGTTTGACCAGCTGGCCGTCCAGAGCCGTACTCTTCTCTGGGAAGTGGATCTTCAGGGATATTACACCTACGTGGGACCCAGTCTTCAGACTATACTGGGATACCGGCCGGAGGATTTCATCGGCAAGAAAGCGGTCTGGGATCTGTACCCGGAAAAAGGACGGGAGGAGTTCCGTCAGGAGGCCTTACGGATCATGGGATCCGGGGAGGATTTCAGCGGCCTTGAAAATCCCATGACGACAGCGGATGGAGAGGTGCTTTGGTTTCTCAGCGCCGGGGTTCCCCTGAAGGACCGGCAGGGCCGGATCCTGGGGTACCGGGGATGGGACACAGACATCACGGAACGCAGGGAGGCCCAGGAAGTGCTGCTGATCCGCGGGGAGCGGTTCCGGCTGCTGGTGGAACACGCCACCGACATGTTCTGGTCCCTGAGTCCGGAAGGACAGGTGCTGTATGTCAGTCCCTCCTGGGAGCGGGTCACCGGACATATGGCTGCTGTGGCGGAAAGCCGGGATGTGGGATCCTTCCTGCATCCGGAGGACCGGGAGGTCATGGGAGAACTGATCCGGCAGATCCTGGAAACCGGTCAGGGAACCGACCGGGCAGGCTACCGGGTGCGGCATGCAGACGGGCTGTACCATGATCACCTGGCAGACGTTTCCCCGGTGAAGGATGCAGACGGCAGGGTGACCAGCCTGGTGGGCATTTCCCGGGACATTACGTACCTGAAACAGGCGGAGGAGGCCCTGCAGGAAAGCGAGTCCAAGTTCCGGAGTCTGTTTGAAACCATGCAGGAGGGAGTGGGGCTGTACCGGGAGGAGGACGGGCAGTACCGGATCACCGATGCCAACCCGGCCTTCAGCCGGATCCTGGAATGCGACCCCCGGGAACTGCCGGGGAAAACCGTCCGGGATCTGCTGGAGCGTGATCCCCGGGCCCTGTCTGAGGAGCCCCAGGAGATTCTCCACGAGGGGCTCAGTAAGTACCTGCGGGTCTCCGCGGTCAGCCCCCGGCCGGGAATGCTGGCCACGGTGCTGGAAGACGTCACCTCCCGGCGGACGGCGGAGGACCGGGTATGGTACCTCAGTTTCCATGATGCCCTGACCGGTCTTTACAACCGGCGCTTCTTTGAGACAGAACTGAAGCGGCTGGACACCTCCCGGAACCTGCCCATGGGTCTGGTGATGGCCGACGTCAATGGCCTGAAACTGGCCAACGATGCCTTCGGGCACCGGACCGGGGACCGGATCCTCACGGAGGCCGGCCGGCTGCTGCAGCAGGAATGCCGGGCGGACGACATCCTGGCCCGGGTGGGGGGAGACGAGTTTGTTCTCCTGCTGCCCCGGACCACGGAGGCCGAGGTGGCTGCCCTGGTGGAGCGGATCCGGGAGGGGGTCAACGGGACCATGGTGGATTCCATTTCCCTGTCGGTCTCCTTCGGCTGGGCAGTGAAGGATTCCCCGGAGCAGTCCATGGAGGAGATCTACAAGCGGGCGGAGGACGGACTCTACCACCGGAAACTGGATGAGAGCCCCAGAATGCGAAACTCCACCATCCAGGTGATCCGGGATACCCTGTTTGATAAGATTCCGGGGGAACGGATCCATGCGGAGCGGGTGTCGGAAAGTGCCGGCCGGCTGGCGGAGGCCCTGGGGCTTCCCGCCCATGAGGTGGAGGAAATCCGCCTGGCCGGACGGATGCATGATATCGGGAAGATCGCCCTGCCGGAGGCCCTCTTTGAAAAGACCCTTCCCTGGGACGGGGAGGAATATCTGGAGGCCCGGCGCCATGCGGAAAGCGGTTACCAGATCCTCCGGAGTGTAAGCGGCATGACCTCCATTGCGGAGACGGTGCTGGCCCACCATGAAAACTGGGACGGAAGCGGGTACCCCCGGAGCCTGAAGGGCCGGGACATCCCCCTGGCCGGCCGGATCCTCCGGGTGGCGGATACCTTTGACGTGATGACCAGTGACCGTACTTACATGCCCAGTCTGTCCCACAAAGAGGCTGTGGATGAAATGAGGCAGCTTTCCGGACACTGGTTCGATCCGGAAGTGGTCCGGGTCTTCCTGGAAAAGGTGGTCCCCGGGGATACCTTCCGGTAGGGTTTTACTTTTCTGAAAAGCGGGTATAATGGGGAAAAGCGCACAGATTCTATGCCGAAAGGGCATGATGGATATCCGGAAACTTAACTTATGGAAGAAGAACAGGAAGACAGGGGCAGTTCCGGGACTGGCCCTGTTTTCCGTGCCTCTGTTTGTGCTTCCGGGTACGGAGTATGGAGCCGCGGAGTTCCGGGCTCTGGTGGCCCCGGCAGTCCTGATCCATATTCTCCTGCTGGCGCTGGTCTGATATCGCTGGCGGAGCCGGGGCCACAGGGAACGGCAGGCCAGGGAGAAACTGGCCGGGCAGCTGGAGGTGCAGAGCAGTGTATACAGGACCCTTTTCGATGAGGCCCCTCTGGGGATAGCCGTAATGGGCCCTGGGGGGCATCCTCTGGAAGTGAACCGCCGGTTCGGGGAGATCACCGGATACTCTCCGTCTGAGATTCTCAGCATGTCCTGGGAGGAGTATACCCATCCGGAGGACATTGAGGGTGACCGGCAGCAGATGAAACGGATGCTGGCCGGGGAAATCTCCGGATACCAGCTGGATAAGAGGTATCTGAAGCCGGATGGTACCCCGGTATGGATCCGGCTCCACGTGGCCTCCCTGCAGGAGGCCGGGGACCGGGACATTTCCTACATGAGCATGATTGAGGATCTTTCCGACCTTATGGGTTCCCGGCAGGCCCTGGAGGAAAGTGAGCGCAGCAAAAGCATGCTGCTGCCCAATCTTCCGGGGCTGGCCTACCGCTGCCGTAATGACCGGGACTGGACCATGGAGTTTGTTTCAGAGGGCTGCCTGGAACTGACCGGCTGGAGTGCCGAAGACCTGCTCCACAACAGGCAGCTGACCTTTAGCGACCTGATTCATTCCCAGTGGCGCGACAGGCTGCGGGAACAGTGGGATCAGGTGCTGAAGGACCGCCGGATATTCCGCGGGGAGTACCCGATCATCACCCGGAAAGGGGAATCCCGCTGGGTGTACGAACAGGGTCAGGGAATCTTTGACAGTGAGGGCCGGGTTCTGGCCCTGGAGGGAATGATTATCGATATTTCGGACCGGAAGAAAATGGAGGACGAGATCCGCTACATGAGCGATCACGACAGCCTCACCGGTCTGTATAACTTCCGCTATGCGGAGAGGGCCTGGGAGGAGATGGAAAAGCCGGATCTGTATCCCCTGTCGGTGATCAGCGTGGATATCAATGGTCTGAAACTGATAAACGACGCCTTTGGTCATGCCCAAGGGGACATTCTGATCCGGGATACGGCCGGAATCCTCCGGTCGGTTCTCAGGCAGGGGGAAGTTCTGGCCCGGACCGGCGGGGATGAATTTCAGTTTCTCATGCCCCGGACCGGCCGGCGGGAGGCCCAGCAGCGGATGGAGGCCATCCGGGAGGCCTGCGGGGAATACAACCGCCGCAGGCTCCATGACGCCCTGCAGGTGAGCGTTTCCATGGGGCTGGCGGTCCGCACGGAAGGGGGCAGTTCCCTGGAAGAGGTGATCCGGCTGGCCGAGGACCGGATGTACAAGGAAAAACTGCTGGACCATAAGAGTTCCCACAGCACCATCCTTACTTCCATCCGGGCCACCATGTTTGCCCGCAGCCAGGAAACCGAAGAGCACGCTGCCCGGATGGCACAGAACTCCAGGGAACTGGGACGGGCACTGGGGCTTACTCCGGGGGAACTGAACGATCTGGAGCTGCTGGCCACCCTCCATGACCTGGGGAAAGTGGGAATCGATGACAGGATCCTCAACAAACCGGGCCCCCTTACTCCGGAGGAATGGGTGGAGATGAAGCGGCACCCGGAGATCGGGTTCCGGATCGCCATGAGTTCTCCGGATCTGGCTCCCATTGCCCAGTACATTTTAAGTCACCATGAGCGCTGGGATGGAAGCGGATATCCCCGGGGGCTGGCCGGCCAGGAGATTCCCCTGCTGAGCCGGATTCTGGCGGTGGCGGATGCCTTCGATGCCATGACCACCGACCGGATCTACCGGCCGGCACTGGGTCTTACGGAGGCGGTGGAGGAACTGAGAAGGGGGGCGGGAACCCAGTTTGACCCCCATCTGGTACGACTGTTTCTGGAAGAGGTCCTGATGGTGAACGGGGAGGAGATTCAACCATGAAGAAACTGCTTATTCTGACCGGACTCCTCCTGACTTTCCTGGCGGGTCCTGTCCCGCAGGCGGCCGGGAATGCGGCTCTTGCTGTCCCCGACCTGGATCTGATGCTGGAGCAGCATGGGGCCGTGATGCTGCTGATCGCAGCGGATACCGGGGAAATCCTGTTTGCCAACCAGGCAGCAGCCCGGTTCTATGGCTTTAGCCGGGAAGAACTGCTGGAGATGAACATCGATGCGGTCAATACCCTGTCCAATGCGGAAACCTCCCGGGAGATGCGGGATGCCGCCCGGGAGGAAAGAAATTATTTCCGGTTCCGGCACCGGCTGGCCGACGGATCGGTCCGGGATGTGGACGTTTTCAGTTATCCTTATCAGCTGGAGGGACAGACGGTCCTGTTTTCCGTGATCCACGACGTCACCGGCCTGGTGGCTCTGGAAAACCGGAGCCGGATGCTGACCCGGCTGCTTCTGGGAGGACTCTCCCTGGTGGCTGCGGGCCTGGTGGCAGCCGGCTGGCACCTGAAAAATCTCAACCGGCGTCTGCGGACGGAAAACCGGCTCCGGGAGACCTTCATCAATTCCCAGCAGGAGATGGTGGGACTGAAGGACAGGAAGCTCCGGTACGTGTTTGCCAACCGCCCCCTGGCCGGCCTGATGGGCCTTACCCCGGAGGAAATGGAAGGAAAGACCGACCTGGAACTGCTGGGAAAAGAGGAACTGTTCGGGGGCTGGGCGGAGACGGACCGGGAGGTGCTGGAAACCGGCCGGACCCTGTCCTTTACCAGTGCCTGGGGGGACAGGGCATATCAGTGTGACAAGTTTCCGGTGGAACTGGAGGATGGAACCACCGGGGTGGGCTCCGATGTCCGGGACATCACCTATGAGGTCCGCCACCGGAAACTGGAGGAAAGCATCCTGAAGCGGCACCGGATTCTGGTGGATGTGCTGACCCGGAACTTTTCCTCCACGGCGGAGCAGATGGATTACGTTCTGAAAGAGGCCCTGGAGCTGACCGGAAGCACCTTCGGGTACATCTATCTGTACCATGAGGAGACCCGGCAGTTTTCCCTGGTCTCCTGGTCCACCGACGTGATGGACCAGTGCCGTATGATGGAAAAATATGTCCATACCGACCTGGGCAGGGCCGGGATGTGGGGCGAGGTGGTCCGGCAGCGCCGGACCATTGTGGACAACGAATTCCAGGCCCCAGGGGCCATGAAGAAGGGGCTTCCCCCGGGACACGTTCCTCTCCTTCGTTTTATGTCGGTTCCCGTGATGAATCAGGGGGAGATTGAAGCGGTAATCGGACTGGCCAACAAGGAAGAACCCTACGACGATCATGATGTGCAGCAGATCACCGCCCTGATGAGCGGGGTATGGCATGCCCGGCAGAGCCGGGAGACGGACCTGGCGCTCAGGGACAGCCGGGAACAGCTGCAGCTGATCCTGGATTCCGCGGCAGAGGGGATTTTCGGGATGGATCCCGACGGAAGTTTCACCTTTGTCAATGCCAGTGCCCTGAGGATGCTGGGCTACGGTCCGGAAGAGGATCTGTCCGGCCGGAACGTTCACCGCCTGGTGCACCATACCCGGCCGGACGGAAAAGACTATCCCGAGGAGGAGTGCCGGATTCTCCGGTCCCTGCAGCTGGGAGAGGTGGTGGACACCGATGGGGAGGTGTTCTGGAGAGCGGACGGTACCAGTTTCCCGGTGAACATTCTCAGTACCCCCCAGTGGAAGGATGGACAGATTGTGGGGGCCGTGGTCACCTTTGTGGACATCACCCGGAGGAAAGTGGATGAGGAAAGAATCCTTTACCTCAGTTACCACGATACCCTGACCGGGCTGTACAACCGCCGGTATTTTGAAGAGGAACTGAACCGGCTGGACCGCTCCAGGAATCTGCCGGTGTCGGTGATCATGGGGGATCTGAACGGCCTGAAGGCCATGAACGATATTTTCGGCCACACAGCCGGGGATATCCTCCTGAAACGGGCGGCTGAAGCCATCCGGGACAGCTGCCGGGGCGACGACATCCTGGCCCGGCTGGGCGGGGATGAATTCGCCATCCTGCTGCCGGGGACCCATCTGGCCGACGCGGAAAAAATAGCCGGGAGAATTCATGAGCGTTTTTCCGGGATTCTGGTGGAAGGCCTTCCTGGAAGCATGGCCCTGGGGGCTGCTGCCAAAGAGGATCCGGAGGATACCCTGCAGGAGGTGCTGGAGCGGGCGGAAGAGGAAATGTACCGCCGCAAGACCCTGGAGAAGAAGGAGTTCAGTGCCGGCCTGGTGGAGCGGATTCTGGGGAACCTGCACCGCAGCTATCCGGCAGAAGAGGAGCATTCCCGGACCATCCGGCATCTGGCCTCCCTGCTGGGTCAGGCCCTTAACATGACGGATAAGGAGAAACTCCGTCTGGAGGAGGCCGCCTGGTACCACGATGTGGGCAAGGTGATCCTTGCCCCGGAGATTATGCAGGCGGAAGGAGACCTTTCCCCGGAGGAGATGCACCGGATGAGGCAGCATCCCACCATAGGGTACAGGATCATGAAGTTTTCTGACGACACCATGGATCTGGCGGATCTGGTGCTGTCCCATCATGAGCGCTGGGACGGAACCGGCTATCCCAGGGGTCTGTCCGGCCAGGAGATCCCTATGCCGGCCCGGATGCTGGCCCTGGCGGAATACTATTCAGAGATCACCAAAGACCGGCCACAGGGTCCGGCGCTTTCGCCCGGGGAGGCCCGGGAACAGATCCGCCGGGAGGCCGGAAAACGGCTGGATCCCCATCTGGTGGAGGTCTTTCTGGGAATTCCGTCAGAAAACCTTCCGGACGGAAGGATTCCGCTGACGGATGTCTAAGTAATGCAATTAGAATACGACTGGAGGAGAAGAAAATGATGAAATTCAGTAACGATGAGCTTTCCCGCCTGATGGCCGGTGAGATTGTCCGGAAAAACAACGGAAAAAATCCCGGGGAACCCGGCTTTGCCGAACACGATTTCTGGCTGGTGGACGGGGAGATCTGGTACAATCAGTGCTCCGGCCAGGAGGGAAAATATCTGGCCGAGGATCAGTACTACTGTTCCCTGGACGATATCCGCAAACTGGAGGACTGACGCTTTTCCGGCAGATTTTTCTGCCGGATTTTTTTGTGGGCCCGGCCGCAGTCTGCTATACTTCAGAAGAAAACGTTTTTTTGGAGGTCTCACATGAACCCGGTACAGTCACTCGCCTTTCCCCACCGTTATATGCAGGGCCCGGATCTTTTGCTTCGGCTTCCGGAACTTCTTTCTCCCGGCGGAGAAGAGGCGCTGGTTCTGGCCAGCCCCTCCTTTGCGGAAAGGGTCCGCAGTATGTGCAGGGAGGGTGGGCCCCTCAGTGTCACCACATTTGCCGGGGAGTGCACCCGGCAGGAGGTGGACCGGGTGGCGGAACTGGCCCGGACCCGGAAGGCCCGGGTGCTGGCCGGAATAGGCGGAGGAAAGACCCTGGACTGTGCCAAGGCGGCGGCGGACGGCCTGGGAATTCCCGTGGTGATCATTCCCACCACAGCCTCCACGGACGCCCCCTGTACCGCCGTGACAGTACTGTATAATGAGTCCCATGAAGTATCCGGTTTTCTGGTGACCGCCCGGCATCCCAGCCTGGTGCTGGCGGATACCCGGGTGATCCTGTCAGCTCCGGTACGTTTCCTGGCTGCCGGGATGGCGGACGCCCTGGCCACCGGATATGAGGCAGCCTCCTGTGTGGCCTCCGGTGCGGAGGCCTATTCCGGGGGACGGATCACGGAAACCGGCCTTGCCCTGGCCCGCCTGGCCTCGGAGACGGTGCTTTCCTGGGGAGAGCAGGCGTTCCGGGACGCGGAAGCCGGCCGGATCACGGAGGCGGTGGAACGCATTATCGAGGCCAACATTCTTCTGAGCGGAGTGGGCTTTGAGGCCACCAATCTGGCGGCGGCCCATTCCATCCACAATGGCCTTACCCGGATTCCCCGCACGGCCCCGTATCTCCACGGGGAAAAGGTGGCCTTTGGGATTCTCACCGGCCTGGTTCTCAACCGGGCCCCGGAGGAGGAACTGCGGCGGGTATACCGGTTTCTGAATGCTCTTCAGCTGCCGGTGACCCTGGAGCAGCTGGGCCTTCCGGAACTGACCGGACAGGAATGGGAGGACCTTCTGGATACGGCCTGCGGACCCCATTCCCTGATTCACAACGAGCCCATGGAAATCACCCGGCAGGGAGTCCGGGAGGCCATGGAGGAGGCCGACGCCCGGGGAAAGGCCTTCCTGGGGTCATCTGCGGAAACCCGTTCCTAAAACAGTGGACACCACAGGGCAACACTGATATAATTTTCAGCGTGGCACCTTGCCGAAATGGCGGAACTGGCAGACGCACTGGACTCAAAATCCAGCGGGGTTCACCCCCCGTGCGGGTTCGACTCCCGCTTTCGGCACCAGACCACCTGGGCTCCCCCTTGGGAGCCCTTTTTTGTTCCGTCCGGCGTTCCGCCGGGCCGGGACGGGGGACCCTCTTCCCGTATGGCACTCTCCCTGATATGATTCAGTTGCAGGAAACAGATAAGTTGTGTCAGGGGGGAGTGTAATGAAGAGAAACCCGGAAAGCACCGGAAAGCGTTGTGTGATCTGCCGGATGGAAAAACCGGAGGAAGCCATGATTCCCTTAAGCGGAATCCGGCCTCCTGTCTTTGAACTGATCCGGAAGAGCCATCCGGAGGCGGACCCGGATGGTTCTATCTGTCTCAGTGATTTCAACCGGTTCAGGATACTGGAATACGAACAGGTACTGGCCGGAGAGCGGCAGCAGCTCAGTGACCTGGAGAAAAAGGTGCTCCAGAGCGTCAGCGACAATACGCCCCTGACCAGAAATCTTAATGAACAGTTTGAGAAGCAGATTCCCCTGGGAGCCAGAATTGCGGACCGGGTGGCCCTGTTTGGGGGCAGCTGGAGGTTCATCCTGATATTCGGTTCCGTGATTCTTTTGTGGATTGCAGTGAATTCCCTTCTGCTTCTCTCCAGGGCCTTCGATCCTTTTCCCTTTATCCTGCTGAACCTGGTGCTGTCCTGTCTGGCGGCGCTTCAGGCACCAGTCATTATGATGAGCCAGAACCGGCAGACCGCCAAGGACAGAATCCGGGCGGAGCAGGACTACATGACCAACCTGAAGGCGGAGGTGGAGATCCGGCTGCTCAATGAGAAAATGGATCATCTTCTCTACCGGCAACTGCCGGATCTGCTGGAGGCCCAGGACCTGGTGATGGAACTGCTGAGCGGTATGAACAGGGAGAATGAGACTGTCAGGTGAGGCAGAGTCATTTTCTTCGTTTCCTGCATAAACCATCCGTATGCGGTATATCGCATAGGGTGTCACCACCCAGGCTCCGTATCTGTCCGTCACTGAAGGGTCCATTCTGTGCCGGATGAGCGAATTCCGCAGTGGCGGACCGGGACAGAAATCCGGGAGTGCTTTCAACTGTTTCTGTATGGAGGATCTCCCCTGACCAGGGGAAGCCGGAAAAGAAATTATACTCTGCATGACGATCCCGGGCGGGTGAGACTTGAACTTCTGAAGCCCTGCCGTTAAGATTAAATAAGAGTTCTGAGAAAGGAGGGTACCCATGGACAGAGATTCTGAACTGATTTCCCGTTTTCTTAAGGGAGACCAGGAAGCTTTCGGGGAACTGCTGGCGGCATACGAGAAAAAGATCTATT